>VGVU01000066.1 GCA_016873905.1 Betaproteobacteria bacterium
TCAAACAACTCCTCAGCCGTGACCCGAAGGCCGCCGGAATAGTCATCATGGACGGCCTTGCCGCGAACGATCAGCAGACGATCTTCCTTGAGCCATTCGCGATGGGCATCAAACAACTCAGAAAAAATCGCCACCTCCAAACGGGCACTGCCATCCTCGAGCAACGCAAAGGCCATCTTGCCACGCCGGGTCATCTGCGTCCGCACCCCGGCAATCACCCCAGCCAGCAAGATCATCTCCTTCTGTGGCGTTATTTGGCCAAGCATCCGATCCACAAGACCCTTCAGGTCCTGCCGCCAGGCGGTGAAGGGATGCCCACTAAAGTAATAGCCCAACGCCACCTTCTCCTGTGCCAACTGCGCCCGGACATCCCAGACCGGCATCTCGACCAGGGGCGGCGGTTCGTTGGCCACGGCCTCGCCGAACAAGCTATCCTGCATCGCCCCCTGCTGGCGCACCTCGGCCCATTCCATGGCCAGACCCACGCTCGCCAGCACCTCAGCGCGGCTGCCATGCAGGCCATCAAAGGCGCCGGCACGAACCAAGGCCTCGATGGCACGGCGATTGACCAGGCGTTTATCCACCCGACGACAGAAATCGAACAGGCTCAGATAGGGACCATTGCGCGTGCGTTCCTGAACCAAATGGTTGACCGCATTCTCGCCCGTGCCCTTGACCGCGCCCAAGCCGTAACGCACCTCGCTCCTTGAGACCGGCACGAAGCGGTATTCACTGACATTGATATCCGGGGCCAACAGGATCACCCCGTTGGCCCGCGCATCCTCGGCAAAGATCTGCACACTGTCGGTGTCGTCCATGTCGGCCGAAAGCGTTGCCGCCATGAAGGCCGCCGTGTGGTGCGCCTTCAGCCAGGCGGTCTGATAGGACACCACCGCATAGGCCGCGGTGTGCGACTTGTTAAAACCATACTCGGCAAACTTTTCCATCAGGTCGAAAAGCTGCATGGCGAGCTTCTCGTCATACCCCTTCTTCAGGGCCCCACTGCGGAAGATCTCGCGATGCTCGGCCATCTCCTCGGCCTTTTTCTTGCCCATGGCCCGGCGCAGCAAATCGGCACCGCCCAGCGTATAGCCACCGATGATCTGCGAGATCTGCATGACCTGTTCCTGATAGACGATGACGCCATAAGTGGGTGCCAGGCAGCTCTTCAGGTCGGGGTGGAAATAATTGATCTGCTGTTTGCCCTTTTTGCGCAGGATGAAGTCGTCCACCATACCGGAGCCCAGCGGCCCCGGCCGGTACAGCGCAAGCACAGCGATGATGTCTTCAAAACAATCGGGCTCCAGCTTGGCCAGGAGCTTCTTCATCCCCTCCGATTCGAGCTGGAAGATCGCCGTGGTGTTGGCCTTTTTCAGGACCGCATAGGCCGCTGGGTCATTGAAGGCCAGACTGTCGAGATCGGTAGCGAAGGCCGGATCCATCTGGCGGCAATATTTGACGGCCAGATCAATGATGGTCAGGTTACGCAGGCCCAGGAAGTCGAACTTCACCAGACCCGCCTTTTCCACATCGTCCTTGTCGAACTGGGATACCGCCACCGCCTCACTGGAATCGGCCACATACAGCGGGCAGAAATCGGTGAGTTTGCCCGGCGCGATCAACACCCCGCCGGCATGCATACCAATATTACGGGTCAGCCCCTCAAGCCGCCGCGCCAGATCGAAGAGTTCCTTCACCTCTTCTTCCTTGTCGTAACGCTCCTTGAGCTCCGGCACCTGTTCCAGCGCCTCATCGAGGCTGACATTCTTGCCCGGCGCCGAGGGAATCATCTTCGACAACTGATCGCAGAAGTTGTAAGGCAATTCCAGGACGCGGCCCACATCGCGCACCACCGCACGCGCCGCCAAGGTACCAAAGGTGACGATCTGCGACACGGCATCGGCACCGTATTTATCACGCACATAATCAATGACGCGATAACGCTGATCCTGGCAAAAGTCGATATCGAAGTCAGGCATCGACACCCGCTCAGGGTTCAAAAAGCGTTCGAACAGCAAGGCGTAGCGCAGCGGATCGAGATCGGTAATACCCAGGCTGTAGGCCACCAGCGAACCCGCACCCGAGCCCCGCCCAGGCCCCACCGGAACCCCGTTCTGTTTGGCCCAGTTGATAAAGTCGGCCACGATCAGGAAATAACCCGGGAAACCCATCTGGATGATGGTCGCGATCTCCAATTCGAGCCGCTCGCCATACTCCGCCTGCCGCGCCTCGCGCTCTGCAAGGTCCGGGTACAGGCGCAGCATCCGTGTCGCCAGGCCGGCCCGAGCCTGCTCGCGCAGATAATCTTCAAACCCAACCCCCGGCGGGGTCGGGAAATCCGGCAAGCGGCTCTTGCCCAATTCCAGCGTCAGGTTGCAGCGGCGCGCAATCGCCACGCTATTGGCCAGCGCCTCGGGAAGATCGGAAAAACGCTGAGCCATCTCCGCCTGCGAGAGAAAGGCGTCGTCTTCGGCAAACAATTTCGGCCGCCGCCGATCCGCCAGAATCTCGCCGCGTGCAATACACACCCGGGCCTCGTGCGCCTTGTAATCATCCGAACGCTTAAACTGCACCGGGTGCGTTGCCACCACCGGCAGGTCCAGCCGAGCCGCCAAGGCCAACGCACCTTGCAAGGCCGGTTCGGACTCCGGACGACTATTACGCTGGATCTCCAGGTAATAACGGCCCGGGAAACGCCGTGCCCAGGCTGCCGCCAAGGCTTGCGCCTGATCGGCATGACCATTCAGGATGGCCTGCCCAACATCGCCCCACTGCGCGCCCGACAAGGCAATCAGACCTTCGCTACCGGCATCGAACCACTCGGGGCGCAACAGCGGTCGACCCCGCTGCTGGTTCTCGCGATACGCACGGGTCAGAAGCTCCGACAGGAGGCGGTAACCGGCGCGGTCCTGCACCAACAGCAGCAGACGCACCGCACGATCCGCATGCCCGGTATCCACCCAGACCTCACAGCCAACCACCGGCTTGACGCCCGCCTTGCGCGCCGCCGTATAAAACTTGATCAGACCGAACAGGTTGGACAGATCGGTCAACGCCACGGCCGGCATCGCGTCCGCCTGCGCCAAGGCCAGGATCTCGTCGATGCGCAACACCCCGTCCTGCACCGAAAACTCACTGTGCAGGCGCAAATGGACAAATTGGAGGGCGGTCATGGAGCGTTTACGGGGATCAACGAAAAGGCAGCGGGGGGATTTTACCCCGGCGAATCCATCTCCATGCGATAAGGATAAAAACGCCCCCTGCCGCCTCGGCGGTTTGCGCCGGTGCCCGTGTAGCCATCTTTCCACACCACAAACGCAGATCCGAGCCCGCCATTCGCGCCGCTCAAAGCGGTTTTGGAGAGCGTCATCCGCCCCCAGCGCCAACCCGATGCTGCGGTCGAAGGTCTCAGCGCGCGCCGATCGGTATTTTCATCTTCAAGCCCTCCAATCGGTCTATACTGATCAGCAGCGTTCAGACATTTTTTGGAGAACTACCATGAACAAGACCGCCCTCACTGCATTGCTCGCCCTCAGCCTCCCGATGAGCGGCAACGCCCTCGCCGCCGATTTTTCCGACACCGCTCAGGTGATATCCGCCGTCCCAATCTATGAGCGCTTTAACGAACCCAAGCGCGATTGCTGGCTGGAAACCACCACCCCGCAAACCAGCGCGGTACAGGGCGACCGTAGCCCGGCCGGCGCCATTATCGGTGGACTCGCGGGCGGCATCCTTGGCCATCAGGTCGGCAAGGGTTCCGGCAAGGATGCCGCCACCGCCTTGGGCGCGATCACCGGTGCCATCGTCGGAGACCGCATGCAGAACAACGCCGGCGCCACCCAGACCGTGGAGCGTTGCCGCGTCACCGATCACTGGACCCAGCGCCTGACCGGCTATAGCGTCACCTATCGTTATGGTGGCCGCGAGTTCACCGCCGTCCTGCCCAACGATCCGGGTAGCCGCCTGCGCGTCAATGTGCAAGTCAGCCCGTTCTGACCCGCTGATTAGAAAACAAAAAAACCCGCCACAATCACTGTGGCGGGTTTTTTCATGAATCTGGTGGGCGGTACTGGGATCGAACCAGTGGCTTCCACCGTGTGAAGGTGGCACTCTACCGCTGAGTTAACCGCCCGGGAGAGGGCGCAGATTCTAACCGCCAACGCGCTTGCGCGTCAAAACTACTTTGCATGGCGAGCGTTCAGTACGCAGCGCCTCGCCCTTGTCAGGTAAAATCACCCTCACGCATCAAACTTCCAATCCAGGCTCGCATGATCCGCACCCGTTTCGCCCCCTCGCCTACTGGCTATCTGCATATCGGCGGTGCCCGCACCGCGCTGTTTTCCTGGGCCTATGCCAAAAAACATGGCGGCCAGTTCGTGCTGCGTATCGAAGACACCGACCAGGAACGCTCGACGATTGAATCCGAACGCGCCATTCTGGAAGGCATGAGCTGGCTGGGCCTGACCTGGGACGAGGGCCCGTTCTACCAGATGAAACGGCTGGATCGCTACAAGGCCGTGGCCGAGCAATTGCTGGCGGAAGGCAAGGCCTACTGGTGCTACGCCAGCAAGGAAGAAATCGACCTGCTGCGCGAACAACAACGCGCCCGCGGCGAGAAACCGCGTTACGACGGACGCTGGCGGCCGGAGCCCGGAAAGACCTTGCCCACCCCACCAGCCGGCATTGCGCCCGTGTTGCGCTTCAAGACGCCGCTGGAAGGCGCAACCACCTTCGATGACCTGGTCAAAGGCCCGATCACCGTTGCCAACAGCGAGCTGGACGACCTGGTTCTGCTGCGCGGCGACGGCATTCCGACCTACAACTTCGGCGTGGTGATTGACGACTGGGACATGGGCATCACCCATGTCATTCGCGGCGACGACCATGTCAACAACACACCACGGCAGATTCATCTCTACCAAGCCATCGGCGCAGCCCTGCCGGTATTCGCCCATGTGCCGATGATTCTGGGACACGACGGCGAGCGCCTGTCCAAGCGCCACGGCGCGGTCTCCGTGCTGCAATATGAAGAAGACGGTTTCCTGCCCGAGGCGCTGCTCAACTATCTGGCGCGCCTGGGCTGGGGCCACGGCGATGACGAAAAATTCTCGCTGGAGCAATTCGTCGCCTGGTTCGACAGCGCCCACATCAGCCACGCACCCTCGCGCTTCAACGCTGAAAAGCTCACCTGGCTCAACCAGCAATATCTGAAGGAGGCTGACAACGCGCGCCTGGCAGGACTGGTGCGCCCGCGGCTGATGCGCCTCGGCGTGAATTGTGACCACGGCCCCGATTTGGCCACGCTGATGGGCCTCCTCAAGGAACGCGTCAGCACCGTGGTCGAACTGGCGGATGCCGCGCACCTCTTCTTCGTGCAGATCGAACCCGCTGCGGATGAATTGCGCGCCAAGTGTGACGCCACGGGCCTCGCGGCCATCCGCGCCCTGGGCGACGACCTCGCGACCTGCGCCTGGAACAGCGATGCCATCAACGCCGCACTCAAGGCCCGCGCCAAGGAAAACGGCATCAAGCTCGGCCAGATCGGAATCCCCCTACGCCTGATGCTGTTCGGCACCGCGCAAACCCCGTCGCTCGACACCACCCTTTTCCTGCTCGGCCAAGCTGAAACCCTGCGTCGCCTGAACACTGCGCTGCCGCACGCCGACGCCATTCTTTCCGTCTGATCACAATGAATAAACTGATTGGCTCTCTCACCAGCCCCTTCGTACGCAAGGTGCGCATCGTCGCGGCCGAAAAGCATATCGATTACCAATTCATTGTCGATGTACCCTGGGAGGCCACCACCCAGGTGCCCGATTACAACCCGCTCGGCAAGGTACCGGTATGGGTCATGGACGATGGCCGTAGCCTGTTTGACTCCCGCGTCATTTGTGAATTTCTCGACCACATCAGCCCGGTCCATCCCTTGATCCCGCGTGAGGCACGCCCGCGCATCGCCGTCAAACGCTATGAGGCCCTGGCCGACGGCATCATTGACGCCGCCGCCCTCGTGTTCATGGAACGCAAACGCCCGGCCGAACAGCAAAGCGCCGAGTGGATCACTCGCCAGATCGACAAGGTCAATCGTGGCCTCGCCGCGCTCTCCACCGATCTCGGCAAAAACGACTGGTGTGCTGAAAACGCCTATACGCTGGCCGATATCGCGGTCGGCTGCGCCTTGGGCTATCTCGACCTGCGCTTCAAGGGAGAAATAGACTGGCGCCGTAACCACCCCGGCCTGGCGGAATTGTTTGACCGTCTGATGGAACGACCCGTCTTCAAAGACACCGTACCCGTCGTATAAGCATCGGCCCAAGACGGGCCTCCCGCACCCGCCGCCAACGCAGTTCCCGGAAGCGTTTTGCCAGGCGTTTGCGACTTCCAATTTTTTTCTCCACAATGGCGCGAAATGGCTTCCCTAGGCGCAGAAAACCTGTACGATGGCCCGGTTTTCTGTGCAAGCGTCTGAAGCCCCGGAGGATGTCTTCTGGAAGGAACTTCGGGGTGAAGCGTTTGCCGAAACAGGCGCAGACCCCGCTTACGGCCAGCCCTTCCCGGAGGGTGAAACAACGGCCACGGTGTCGGCGATAACCATACCAACTCGCAGTCCGTTTGATCTGTTTAGAGGAGACAACACGATGGAACGTCGTTCCTTTCTGAAAAAAGCCGGTGTCGGTATCGCCGCTGGCGCCGTCACCGTGGCCGCCCCGGCCGTTCATGCCCAGCAGACGATTCGCTGGCGCCTTGCTTCAAGCTTCCCGAAGGCGCTCGACACCATTTTTGGTGCAGCGGATGTATTCGCCAAAAAGGTCAGCGAACTGTCGGGCGGCAAGTTCACGATCACCGTCCACCCGGCCGGTGAACTGATGCCGGCCTTCGGCGTCGTCGATGGCGTCCAGCAGGGCACCGTCGAGTGCGCCCACACCGCTCCGTACTACTTCTTCGGCAAGGATCCCACCTTCGCGATGGACTGCGCGATCCCCTTCGGCCTCAACTCGCGTCAGATGACGGCATGGATGTATCAGGGCAACGGCCTCAAGCTGTTCCGCGAGTTCTACAAGTCATACAACATCGTCAACTTCCCGATGGGCAATACCGGTGCCCAGATGGGTGGCTGGTACCGCAAGGAAATCAAGTCGCTCGCTGACATCAAGGGCCTCAAGATGCGCATCGGCGGCTTCGGCGGCAAGGTGCTGGAGCGTATCGGCGGCGTGCCGCAGAACATTCCGGGCGGCGAGATCTATCAGGCGCTGGAAAAGGGCACCATCGACGCGACCGAATGGGTCGGACCGTACGA
>VGVU01000067.1 GCA_016873905.1 Betaproteobacteria bacterium
CGCCATCATCGAAGGTCTGGGCATTGCCGAGATTGACAGCGAGGGGCGCTATCTGGAGGCGCAGTTTGGAAATGTGTCGGTGGTCTCGCTCTACTTGCCTTCCGGCTCATCGGGCGAAGAACGCCAGTCCGTCAAATTCGCCTTCATGGCGCACTTCATGCCGCATATGGAACGCCTGATGGCGAGTGGTCGCGAGGTGGTCCTGTGCGGCGACTGGAATATCGTCCATACCGAGAAAGATATCAAAAACTGGAAATCCAACCAGAAAAACTCGGGTTGTCTGCCCGAAGAACGCGCCTGGCTCAGTGATGCCCTGAATCGCGTCGGCTGGGTCGATGTCTTCCGCCGTCTGTACCCGGAGGTCACGGAGGAGGGCTACACCTGGTGGAGCAATCGGGGGCAGGCCCGGGCCAAGAATGTGGGTTGGCGAATTGATTATCAACTGGCCACGCCGGGCATCGCCGCCACAGCCACGGCCGCCACGGTGTACAAGGCGCAGCGCTTTTCAGACCACGCCCCGCTGACAGTGGATTACGCGACGGGCTTTTGAGCCATGTCTTCGTTCCAGGGGGCTACCTTGAAGAGGAGCAACATCCCCGGCACGGCGAGGAGAAAGCAGACCACGAAGAAGAGCGGCCAGCCCAGCATTTCCACCATGTAGCCGGTCGAGGCGTTGACCACGGTGCGCGGCACGGCGGCGAGGCTGGTGAAGAGGGCGAACTGGGTGGCGGTGTAGAGCGGGTGCGTGGTGTGGGCGATGTAGGCGACAAAGGCGGCGGTTCCGAGCCCGACCCCGAAGGCCTCGATGCCGATGACGATGGCCAGCGCGGTGAGGTGCGCCACATCGACGGCCGTCTGCGGACCCAGCCAGGCCAGCCAGGCAAAGCCCAGGATGGCGACCATTTGCAAGGCACCAAACAGCCACAGGGCGCGGTTGATGCCCAGTCGGATCATCCACACGCCGCCCAGCAGCCCCCCCACGACGGACGGCCATAGCCCGGCGTTTTTCGCCACCAGGCCGATCTCGGTCATGGAAAAGCCCATGTCGAGGTAGAACGGGGTCGCCAGTGCCGTCGCCATGCTGTCGCCCAGTTTGTACAGAAAGATGAAGGACAGCACGAGCAGGGCGCTTTGCCAGCCGTTGCGGGTAATGAATTCGTGGAAGGGCTCGACGACGGCTTCCTTGAGGGTGCGCGGGGTGCCGTGGGCCAGTTGCGGCTCACTGACCAGCAGGGTCATGGCGAGGCCTGGCAGCATGAACAGGGCGGTGATGATAAAGACGCTGTCCCAGGGCAGGTGGTCGGCGAGGATCAGGGACAGTGCGCCCGGCACCAGGCCGGCGATCTTGTAGGCGTTGACATGGATGGCGTTGCCGAGCCCCAGTTCGATATCCGGCAGCAGCTCGCGGCGATAGGCATCGAGCACAATGTCTTGTGAGGCAGAGAAAAACGCCACGACAGCGGCTAGATAGGCGATCGTCCACAGATCCATCTGCGGGGTGAACTGACCGAACAGGGCGAGGCTGGCCAGCAGCGGTACCTGAATCAGGAGCAGCCAGCCGCGGCGCCGGCCCAGGGGCGGCACGAAGCGGTCGAAGATCGGGGCCCAGACGAATTTCCAGGTGAAGGGCAGGCCGATCAGGGCGAACAGGCCGATGGACTTGAGGTCCACGCCCTCGGTGCGCAGCCAGGCCGGGAGCAGGCTGATGAGGATGTAGAGCGGCAGTCCCGAGGTAAAGCCGGTAAAGATGCAGATCAGCATGCGCTTGTTCAGCAGCGCCGCCTTCCAGTTCGTTTGCGTCATGGTTGCGCACCTTAACCGATGCCGGGCTGTGCCACAATGGATACATGGCACCGCGCAAACACCTTACTCTGGAACGCATCCTGCACAGTCAGGGCTTTGGGACTCGCCGCGAATGTCGCGCCTTGGTACGGCATAAGCAGGTGTGTGTCGAAAACACCATGAACGACGATCCGGATCATCTGTTTGACCCGACCGGATTGTCATTTAGCGTCGCCGGAACGCCGTGGATTTATCAAGAACGCGCCTATCTGATGCTGAACAAGCCGACTGGTTACGAGTGCTCGCAGAAGCCGCGCCATCACCTCAGCGTTTATACCCTGTTGCCCGAGCCGCTCGTGTTACGGGGCGTCCAGAGCGTTGGGCGGCTGGATGAGGACACCACGGGGCTCTTGCTGTTTTCGGACGATGGCCAGTTCATTCATCGCATGGCCTCGCCCAAGTGGAAGGTGAACAAGGTGTACCGGGTCGGGGTGCGCCATCCGCTCGATGCGGCGCAGCTTGCGGCCTTGCGGCAAGGGGTGGTGCTCCACGATGAACCCGAGCCGGTGGTGGCCGTGGCTTGTGCGCAGCTCGATGACCTTCATCTGGAGCTGACGCTGGCCGAGGGCAAGTACCATCAGGTCAAACGGATGCTGGCGGCGGTCGGAAATCGGGTTGAGACCCTGACCCGCATCGCCATGGGCGGCCTGGCCTTGCCGGCGGATCTCGCGCCGGGGGCCTGGCGCTGGCTGGATGCGGAGGCGCTCGTCAGCGTGCAACGAGTTTCGCAAACGCCAGAATAAACCACTTGTCGCCGATCTTCGGGAAGCTGACGCGGATCTCGGTGTCGGCGCCCTGGCCCTGATAGCCGCCGACCACACCATCGCCATAACGCGCATGCGTCACGCGGGCGCCGACCTTGAAGGGCTGATGGGCGGTTTGGGTGCTTAGGGTGGTGGGTGAGGGTTGGGGCGTGGCGGCGAATTCCGCACGCGGGATGCTGAGGGACTGCACCAGCGCCGGCGGGATCTCGTCCAGAAAGCGCGACGGGATGCCATAGCGAACCTGGCCGTGCAGCATGCGGCTCTCGCTGTGGAGCAGATACAGGCGCCGCCGGGCGCGGGTCATCGCGACATACATCAGGCGCCGCTCTTCTTCCAGCCCGTCGCGCTCGTTCAGCGCGTTCTCGTGCGGGAACAGACCTTCCTCCAGACCGGACAGGAACACGGTATGAAACTCGAGGCCCTTGGCCGCGTGCACGGTCATGAGTTGCACGGCGTCCTGACCGGCGACCGCCTCGTGCTCGCCGGCCTCCAGCGCGGCGTGGCCCAGAAAGCCGGCCAGACTGGTATCGTCACTCTCGCTGGCAAAGACGGCGGCGGCATTGGTCAACTCGCCCAGGTTCTCGACCCGATCCTCGCCCTCTTTCTCGTTGCGGTAATGCGCCAGCAGGCCGGAGCGGTCGATGGCCACCTCAATTTTTTCCTGCAGGGGCAGACTGGCGCATTCGGTCCGCAGCGCCTCGATCAGACGGATGAAAGCGGCCACCTTGCCGCCCGCGGTGGCGCCGCTGCACGCGGCCTGCCAGAGGCTGGTTCCGCCGGAACGCGCGAGCGCATCAATCTGTTCCAGGCTGCGGGCACCGATACCCCGGGCGGGGAAATTGACCACGCGCAGGAAGGCGTTGTCGTCCTCGGGATTGGCGATCAGGCGCAGGTAGGCGAGGGCGTGTTTGATCTCGGTGCGCTCAAAAAAGCGCAGACCGCCATAGACGCGATAGGGGATCCCGGCCGAGAACAGGGCGTGTTCGATGGCGCGGGACTGTGCGTTGGCGCGGTAGAGCGTGGCGATGGCGCTGAAATGCACGCCTTCGCCCTGCAAGGCGCGCGTCTCTTCGACGATGAAGCGCGCCTCCTCGCTGTCATTCCAGGCCTTGAAATGGCGCAGGGGTTCACCTTGCCCCGCGTCCGTCCACAGATCCTTGCCGAGGCGGCCCTGATTGTGGGCGATGACGGCGTTGGCGGCATCGAGGATGTTGGAATGCGAGCGGTAGTTCTGGGTCAGTTTGATCGGCGCATCCAGACCCAGATCTTCCATTAGTTGTCCCATGTTGCCGACATGAGCACCGCGGAAGGCGTAGATCGACTGGTCGTCGTCGCCCACCGCAAAGAGCGCGGCCTGCGGACCGGCCAGCAATTTCAGCCAGGCGTATTGCAACTGGCTGGTGTCCTGGAACTCATCGACAAGAATCTGCCGGAAACGCTCCTGATAGTGCTCGCGCAGCAGGGCGTTCTGGCTCAGCAGTTCGTAGGCGCGCAGCAACAGTTCGGCAAAATCGACCACGCCCTCGCGCCGGCATTGGGTATCGTATTCGGCGTAGATCTCGTTGAGGCGGCGCGAAAAGGGGTCCCAGGCATCGACCTTCGCGGCCCGCAGACCCGCATCCTTGTTCTGGTTGATGAAGGACTGCACGGTGCGCGGCGGAAAACGCTCGGTGTCAATGTTGAGCGACTTGAGCAGCCGTTTGATGGCGGCCAGTTGGTCGGCCTGGTCCAGGATCTGGAACAACTCCGGCAGACCCGCCTCGCGGTGATGGGCGCGCAACAGACGGTTGCACAGGCCGTGAAAGGTGCCGATCCACAGGCCGCGCGTATTGATTGGCAACATCGCCCCCAAGCGCGTCTGCATCTCCTTCGCCGCCTTGTTGGTAAAGGTGACGGCCAGCACGCCCGCTGGCGAGACCCGCCCGGTCTGGATCAGCCAGGCGATGCGAGTCGTCAGCACGCGCGTCTTTCCCGAGCCGGCCCCGGCCAGAACGAGGGCTGAACCCTCCTGGGTTACGGCGGCGAGTTGATCGGGGTTGAGACCTTTAAGGAGGGGTGTTTCGGTGCCGGGCATCATTGTTCGCATTATACGGGGCCTCGGCCATCGTCTTGGATGCCTTGACGACGCGCCTCAATCCCGACTAAAATTGTCAAGTATAAGGATTGTCTGGAGAAATCATGTCTGCTGCCCTTTTTTCTGCTGCCCTTTCGGGGGATCTGGAGGCCTTGCGTACGGCATTGGCCGACCCTTCTGCGGTTTCCGCCACGGAGCCGGAGTCCGGTGATACCGCCTTGCATGTGGCTGCCCGTGCGGGGCATCTGGACGGTGTGGATGTTCTGCTGAAGGCGGGCGCGGCGGTGGACGCGAAAAACGGCCTTGGCTGGACGGCCCTGTTTTGTGCGGCCTACAACCACGAGAGCGACTGCGGTTATCCGGCAATCATTCAGCGTCTGATTGATGCCGGGGCTGATGTCAACGCGCGTATCGCCTTCGGGCTGACGCCGTTGATGCTGGCGGCCGGTGGCGGCGAGGCGGCTGTCTGCAAGGCCTTGCTGGATGCGGGCGCGGAGGTGAAGGCCGTCAACGACTCAGGACGCACGGCGCTGATGATGGTCAAGGAGCGCCACTTCATTGATGTCATCAACCTGCTGTACGAAGCTGAGGGTTATGTCCCTGAGACGGAAGGCACTTGTTCGAGCACCGGCAAGCGGGCCCCTGGCGATGCGCAAGTGGTGCAGTTCATCAAGCGGCCGAGCCTGTAACTGGGCCGGTAACCGAGCCGGTAACCAAGCCGGTAATGGTCGGGCCTGAGAACGCGGGGCCGCCCATAAGAAAGGCCGTGGTCATTGCCACGGCCTTTTCCTTTTGAGCGTGATTACAGTGCCTCGACGCTGTATTCCGCCACCAGGGTGTGGGTCTCGCCCGCAGGCACGGACAGCGCGTTGTTGAGGGCGTTGGCGGTCTCGACGCAGACCATTTGCTTCCAGGCGGTCGCGCCGCCAAAGTCGCCCATCTTGTCGGCCTTTTCCTGCCACGGAGTCCACACCACCACCGAATGGGCGTCGGTGGCGTGGATCTTGATGCGGCGTTTCAGCACCGGGTCGTCGATACCGTAGTGGGCCTGGGTGTTGACATAGACGCGGTCGGTCTCGCCATGGAAGGTCACCGCACCGATCTGTTCCTTGCAGGCAAAGTTGTCCACCTTGTCGAGGTATTCCTCGCCGGAAAGCCCGGTGACGCTGGCCTGGTCGATGTCGCCGATGTGGAAATAGGTGTGCAGCGCCTCGGAGAGCGGGAAGGCGGCATGGCCGAGATTGGTCGTGGCCAGGGCAATCTTCAGGGTCTTGCCGATGGTCAGGGTCAGTTCGCAGCGGCTGGCATAGGGCCATTGGCTGCGGGTCTGGTCGGATTCGAGCAGTTGCAGGGTGATTTGCACGGCATCACTCAGGGCGTGCGTTGCGGTGACTTGCCAGGGTACGGTGCGCGCGAAGCCGTGGCCGGGGAAGCTGGCCTCCTGGGCGTGCGGGCCGAACCACGGCCAGCACACCGGCACGCCGCCCCGGATGGATTTTCCGGGCGCGTATTTGGCGGCGTCCGATAGCCAGATCACCGGCGTGGTTTGGCCGGTGGGTGTCCAGGTGGTGAGGTGCGCGCCTTGCAGGCAGACGGTCGCGGTGGCTTGCGAGGTGGCAATCTCGGCGAAGATCAGGCCGCTGGCCTCTTCACGAAAGGTCAGTTGACCGGCCAGGGTGAAGCGGGTTTTGAGCTCTTGTAGCATGGACATGGGCGTTTCCAGTGGGTGAGGGGTTATCGGGAGCTGATTTGATCGACATCACGCACCGCGCCAAAGGCCGCGGAGGTGGTCATGGCGGCATAGGCGCGCAGGGCGGCAGAGACGACACGGTCGCGGTTTTCTGGTTTCCATGCGTGTTTGCCTTTGGCGTTCATGGCGGCGCGGCGCTGCGCCAGTTCGTCATCAGAAAGCGCCACGCGAATGCTGCGATTGGGGATGTCGATCTCGATGATGTCGCCTTCTTGCACCAGGCCGATGTTGCCGCCTTCGGCCGCTTCCGGCGAGGCGTGGCCGATGCTCAGCCCCGAGGTGCCGCCGGAGAAGCGGCCATCGGTGATCAGGGCGCAGGCCTTGCCCAGACCTTTGGATTTGAGATAGGTGGTGGGGTAGAGCATTTCCTGCATGCCGGGGCCGCCGCGCGGGCCTTCGTAACGAATCACCACGACATCGCCCGCAACAATCTGGTCGCCCAGAATGCCGTCAACAGCGGCATCCTGGCTTTCAAAAATGCGCGCCGGGCCGCTGAATTTGAGGATGCTTTCATCCACGCCGGCGGTTTTGACAATGCAGCCATCCAGCGCCA
>VGVU01000068.1 GCA_016873905.1 Betaproteobacteria bacterium
GGCTATCCGCCCGAGGATCTGGCCCTGCGCGAGGATTTTTACGCCGAAAACGCGCGCTGCTTGATGGGCTTGGCGGTCGATCTGCCGCCAGAGATCACGGTGGTGGTCGGTTATCCCGAGGCCGGGGAGGGCTGTCATTACAACAGTGCGGCCGTCTTGTGTGCGGGCAGGGTCATTGCCAATTACCGCAAACAGCGTCTGCCTAATTACGCCGTCTTTGACGAGATGCGTACCTTTGCGGCGGGGACGGCTGCCACAGTCTTTGCCTGGGAGGGCCTGCGCTGTGGGCTGCTGATCTGCGAAGACGGCTGGGCGAGTGGCCCGGCCGAGCAGGCGCGGGTCGCCGGG
The DNA here is from genome assembly GCA_016873905.1 of Betaproteobacteria bacterium. Lineage (GTDB taxonomy): Bacteria > Pseudomonadota > Gammaproteobacteria > Burkholderiales > Thiobacillaceae > QYQG01. The sequence continues at coordinate 349 of VGVU01000068.1, forward strand.
GCCGAGGTCCTGCTGGTACTCAATGCCTCGCCCTTCCACCTGTCCAAGCAGGATGAACGCTATGCCGTGGCGCGGGCACGCGTGGCAGAGACCGGTCTGCCGCTGGTCTATCTGAACATGGTGGGGGCTCAGGACGAACTGGTGATGGATGGGGCCTCGTTTTCCCTGGACACACAGGGCGCGGTGACCGCGCAGGGGCCGGTTTTTGATCCCGATCTGATCTATCTGGACTGGGAGGCTGGGGTATCAAAGGGCTACTTTAAGGGGGCCTTTGTCACCCCCGCCGATGACATGGCCCAGACCTATCAGGCCCTGGTTGTCGGGGTGCGTGACTACATTACCAAGAACGGTTTTAAAGGGGCCTTGCTGGGTCTCTCGGGCGGAGTCGATTCGGCCCTGACCTTGTGTGTGGCTGTGGATGCCCTGGGCGCGGATCAGGTCCATGCCGTGATGATGCCGTCCGAGTACACGGCGGGGATCAGCCTGGAGGATGCCGAGGCCTTGGCGCGCAACCTGGGCGTACGCTACAGCGTGTTGCCGATCAAGCCGCTGTACGAGGGCTTTATGGCGACCTTGGCTGATGCCTTTTCCGACCGTCAGGCGGATACGACCGAGGAAAACATCCAGGCGCGGGTGCGCGGGATGTTGCTTATGGCCTTGTCGAACAAGTTTGGCCAGATCGTGCTCACCACCGGCAACAAGAGCGAAATGGCCACCGGTTATGCGACGCTCTATGGCGACATGGCGGGCGGGCTGGCGGTCTTGAAGGATGTGACCAAGACCCGTGTCTGGGCCTTGTCGCGTTATCGCAATACGCGTTCCCCGGTTATTCCCGACCGCATCATCACCCGGCCGCCCACGGCCGAGTTGCGTCCCGATCAATGCGATCAGGACAGTCTGCCGCCTTATGCCATTCTTGATGACATTCTGGAGCGTTACATGGAGGAACAGCAGTCGCCCGGCGAGATCGTGGCAGCGGGTCACCGCCGTGCCGATGTCGAGCGGGTCGTGCGCCTGATTGACCTCTCCGAATACAAACGCCGCCAGGCGCCGCCGGGGATACGCATCACCCGGCGTGGCTTTGGCCGCGATCGGCGTTATCCTATTACCAATCGTTACCGGGCCCCGTTCTGAACCCACTCACCCAGAGGACAGCATGAAGAAGATTGAAGCCATCATCAAACCATTCAAACTTGACGAAGTGCGCGAGGCCTTGTCGGCGCTCAACATCACGGGCATCACGGTGACCGAGGTCAAGGGTTTTGGCCGGCAGAAGGGCCATACCGAGCTCTATCGCGGTGCCGAATATGTGGTCGATTTCCTGCCCAAGGTAAAGATTGAGCTGGTGGTGCCCGAGGCGCTGCTCGATCAAGCGATAGAAACGATCGTCAACGCCGCTCGCACGGGCAAGATTGGCGATGGCAAGATTTTCGTCACCGCCGTCGAGCGTGTGGTGCGCATCCGTACCGGCGAGACCAACGAGGCGGCGATCTGACCTGATTGATCGCCTGTTTCTTACAGCAGACAGGGGCCGCTTGGACGGATCGGGCCTTGAGCAGGCACCAGAAGCGTTCCTTTAAGCGTCCCCTTAGGTGTTCCTTTAGGTGTTCCCTTCGCTCTGATCAGGCAGCTTCTTGCCGGGGTTGAGTATTCCGGCGGGATCAAACTGAGCCTTGATCTGGCGCATCAGGGCCAGGGTGTCAGACTCAATCTCCAGCGGCAGGAAGTGGCGTTTTTCGCTGCCAATGCCGTGTTCGCCCGAGAGACTGCCGTGCATGGCCAGCACGGTTGCGATCAATTCACGCCGGCAGGCGGCAGCGCGGGCCATTTCGTCAGCATCCTCCTCGTGCACCATCAGGTTGACATGCAGGTTGCCATTGCCGGCGTGGCCAAAGGCAACCAGCGGCACGGCCCAGCGGTGGCCCAGACGGTCGATGGCATCGACCAGATCAGCGAGTTGTGAGACCGGCACCACGACATCTTCGTTGATCTTGCGCGGGGCGATACGCTTGACGGCGTGTGAGAGTGATTTGCGCGCGACCCAAAGACGCTGGATTTCATCCCTGGAAAACCCGCTTTGGGTTTCGATCAGACCCGGGCCCTCAAGCGCGCGGTTCAAGGCGGCCAATTGCCCGGGGAGTGCGTGGACATCGCCATCGGCCTCCACCATCAGTACGGCCTGCGTGCCATCCGGCAGATCCTGGGCATTGCCATGGGCGCGCAGGGCATCGATGGAACGGGCGTCCATGAACTCCAACGCGCAGGGCACGACGGGCTGACGCATGACGCGGATGACCGCCTCGCAGGCGGCCCGGGTATGGGTGTAACACAGGCGCAGGGTGGCGACAGCCTCGGGCGCCGGGACCAGTTTCAGGGTGGCCTCGGTGATCAGCGCCAGGGTGCCTTCGGAGCCAATCAACAGGCGGGTGAGATCATAGCCGGTGGCATATTTGCTGGTGCGGCTGCCGGTGCGGATCTCGCGGCCGGTGCCGGTAATGGCGCGCAGACCCAGCACATGGTCACGGGTGGCGCCGTATTTGACGCAGCGCGGGCCGGCGGCGTTCATCGCCAGGTTGCCACCGATGCGGCAATAGGCCCCGGAGCCGGGGTCGGGCGCATACATTAACCCGGCGCTGCGCGCGAGCCGATCCACTTCATCGGTGACGATGCCGGTCTCGACCACCATCAGACGGTTGTCCGGGTCAAACGCCAGCACGCGGGTCATGCATTCGAAACTGACCACGACGCTGCCGGGGGCCGGTAGGGCGCCGCCGACATTTCCGGAACCAGCGCCGCGCGGGATCAGCGCAATGCGATGCGTGTGGGCCCAGCGTACGAGGGCGAGCACCTCGTCATGCGCGCGGGGGAAACAGACGGCCAGCGGGATGCAGTGATGCGGAGTTTCGTCGCTGGCGTAGAGGCCTCGCGTGGCTGGATCGACAAAGATGCGCTCGGGGCCAAGCGTGGCTTCCAGGGCGGAGAGGGCGGTTGCGGAGAGGTCAGACATCAACCGAGGGTCATCTCCTGAAACTCGGCGACCTTGAGCAGAGCGTCGGAATCCGGGAAACGGGCATGGATCTGTTGCAGGGCAAGGTCATAGCGCAACGGGTCAAAGCCGTTCTGGGCCTGATCAAACATGACATGGCGCAGGGCCTGGGTCATCACCTTGTCGAGGGAGACCAGGCGGCGGGCGCTAATGAGGCCGGTATCGCAATCGACCAGAAAGAGGCGCAGTCTGGCGCGTTCTCCGGTGGGTTCCTGCGGTAGTTCACGCTCGTTCTCGGGGATGCGCTGGACATGAAAACTGACATCCGACCACTCGCAAATACCGTCGATACGATAGAGGAGCACAGCCAGGGCCGCGTCGCTATAGAGGGCGGTTTCGATGGGCTGAAGGCGGAAGCCGTTGATTTCGTGGGCCGTGGGTGATGGCCAGAACAAGGTCAGTTCATGGGCGCCCTGGCTGTACAGATAGCGGGCACCTTCGTCATAGCGCCGGTATTCGGTCGAATACGGCGTGCCGACCTGACGCGGGTCGGCCTCGACATCCGGGCGGGGAAAGGTATGAATGTGGCTCATTGTTCGTCGGGCAACAGGCTGGCCATCATGGCGATCATTTCGGCATCGAAATCGAAACCATCCTCTTCGCCGGGATTGAGGGCAATGCCCATGTCATCGGCCATGCGGCGCAGAATCCAGGCAAACTCCGTCAGCAGACCCCCGCTGTAGCCGGGAAACTGGGTCAGAAAGGCCTTGGCACGCTCGGGTGCCGAGAACAGGATCACGACCCGTTGCTCGTCCTCAACTTCGACGATGAGCGGTTCGGCCTGGGTGGAGGTCTGGAAACCGGCGATCTGGTGTTTTTCATCCCGGATCGGCATAAAGACCTGCAGGTCGAGCAGACAGGCGACAAAGTCCTCGGGGTCAACCTCGCCGGCATGGACGGCCGCGAGGAGGGTTTCAAGTTCGTTACGGGGTGACAGGGGCATGAGACGGTCCAGAAAAGGTATCTGGCAAGGATAGCATTGGCACGCCCCGAATGGGGCGGATTGACCGGGCCAAACCTGATCTGTGTCAGGCGCGCTATCATCCTGATATGGAAAACGGGCAGACAGAAACTTGGCGCTTAGGCATTGATCTGGGCGGTACAAAGATTGAACTGATTGCCTTGGATCGTGCGGGCAATGAGTGCTGGCGGCAGCGGATCGCTACTCCGCAGGGTGATTATGTCGGGACGATCGAGGCGATTGTGGGACTGGTAGGCTCTGCCGAGACGGCCCTGGGCGGGCGTGGGCGGGTGGGGATCGGAACGCCGGGCGCAATCTCCCCGGTCACCGGACGCCTGCGCAATTCCAACTCGACCTGCCTGAACGGTCAGCCCTTGCGCGAGGATCTCGAGGCCCGGCTCCAGCGCCCTGTCCGCATCGCCAATGACGCCAACTGCTTTGCCTTGTCGGAGGCTACGGACGGTGCGGCGGCCGGTGCTGAGTGTGTGTTCGGGGTCATTCTGGGGACCGGGGTCGGTGGCGGCGTTGTGGTTAGGGGGTCAGTGTTAACCGGCCCCAACGCGATAGCCGGTGAGTGGGGCCATAACCCCTTGCCATGGCCCCAGGCCGACGAGATCCCCGGGCCCGCCTGTTATTGCGGGAAGAGCGGCTGTATTGAGACTTGGTTGTCGGGCCCGGGCCTGGCGGCCGATCACCAGCGTGTTACGGGCCACGCCCTGAACGCCGAGGTTATCGCGGCCAGGGCTGTTGCGGGGGACGCAGCGTGTATGGAGACCATGCATCGATACACCGACCGTCTGGCGCGTAGCCTGGCCCAGGTGATAAATATTTTTGATCCAGACTGCATTGTTCTGGGTGGAGGCTTGTCCAACTTGTCCTGTGTTTATGAACAGGTTCCGGCCTTATTGGGCCGTTATGTGTTCTCGGATTGTGTTCGTACACCCGTGGTTTCCCCTCGCTTTGGTGATTCCAGTGGGGTTCGCGGAGCGGCTTGGCTGTGAAGGCATGAGACGATCCCCATTAGATTTTTTGTTTGCAATATAGATTTGCATATCCTAATGTTCTGTCACGACTTATCTGTGCGGGGCTGCCATGTCAATTACGACGAAACGCGTAGGGCTTTGGATCTTGTCAGGGTATTTGATGATTGGGGCTGCGCTGGCCGCAACGGTTGGAACGGCCGATCACAGCAAGTTTGAGCAACTGAAAAAGCCATTCAAGTCGGGCCCGGAGGTGACAAAGGCCTGTCTGGCCTGTCATACCGAGGCGGCTCATCAGGTGATGAAAACCAGTCACTGGACTTGGGAGTACACCAATCCCGCCAATGGTCAGCGCCTTGGCAAGAAGACGGTGCTGAACAACTTTTGTATTGCCACCGCCCCCAATCTACCCTTCTGTACCTCATGTCATGCGGGTTACGGCTGGGACTCGGCCCAATTTGATTTTGGCAAGCAGGACCATGTCGATTGTCTGGTCTGTCACGACACCACAGGTAAATATCGCAAGGCCCCCGGCAAGGCGGGTCATCCGGCCTATCAGGACATGGAGTTTCCCAAAGGCTCGGGCAAGATCATGAAGGCGGTGGATCTGAATGCGGTCGCCCAAAAGGTCGGCAAGAGCAGTCGTGATAACTGTGGTGCCTGCCACTTTAGCGGCGGGGGTGGCGACGGTGTCAAGCATGGTGATATGGACAGTTCGCTGGCTGCACCTGAACCGAATGTGGATGTGCACATGGATGCTGCGGGGCTGGATTTCTCCTGTGCAACCTGTCACAAAACCACGGGCCACAAGGTGCCGGGTAGCCGTTACGCGCCTATGGCGATGGACAAAGAAACGCACATCCGTGGCAAGGCCGATCGCAATCCGGCCACTTGCCAGTCTTGTCACAACAGCCGCCCGCACAAGAATGCGCGGCTAAATACGCACGCCAACAAGATCGCTTGTCAGACCTGCCATATCCCGACCATCGCGCGTGGCGGTGTGGCGACCAAGCTGTCATGGGACTGGTCCACAGCCGGCAAGTTGAGCCCGGAGGGTAAACCGATCACGAAGAAAGACTCGCACGGCCATGTGATCTACGACTCGCGCAAGGGCGATTTTGTGGTGGGCGAGAATGTGGTTCCGGAATACGCCTGGTTTAACGGCCAAGTGAAATACACCCTGATTAATGACAAGGTGGTCAAGGGGGATAAGCCAACCCAGATCAATCGCTTTGAAGGTTCAGCGACCGATGGCAAGTCGATGATCTGGCCGCTCAAGGTGTTCCACGGCAAGCAGCCCTATGACCCTGTCAATCAGACCTTGCTGGTTCCGCATACGGCGGGCGACAAGGGTACCGGCTACTGGGATAACTTTAACTGGGATCGTGCCTTGATGGCCGGGATGGAGGCTGCGGGTGCTCCTTACTCAGGCAAGTTTGATTTCATTGAGACCGAGATGTCCTGGCC
>VGVU01000069.1 GCA_016873905.1 Betaproteobacteria bacterium
GCGACCCGGATTACGACTTTGAAAGCGGCGAAGACATGCACGCTTTCGCCGCGCGGGTGATGGACGGTTTTCGCGAGATCGTCCGCCACCACGAGGGCCAGACCGTGCTTGCGGTCAGCCACAGCGGCGCGCTCGACATTCTCTACCGCAAGGCCACTGGCCGGCCCCTGCACACCCCGCGTGACTTCAAGATTCCCAATTGCGGCCTGAACTGGTTTGTCGTCGATGCCCACGGCTGGCATCTGGAACACTGGGCGGATCGCCACCATCTGGGGCAGGTGTTGATGGAACCGCCGGAATGAGCAAGGACAGCGTCACGCTGGTATTTTTGCGGCATGGCCATAGCGAGTGGAATCTTTCCAATCGTTTTACCGGCTGGACCGACATTCATCTCACCGAGATGGGACTTACGGAAGCGGAGGCCGCGGGGCGGCGCCTGGCCGAGGCCGGGTTCGGTTTTGATGAGGCGCATGTTTCGGTCCTGCGGCGTACCCGGCAGACCGCGCAGGCGGCACTGGCTGCCGCCGGGGCCGCGCATGTCCCCATCCATGCCAGTTGGCGCCTGAACGAGCGCCACTATGGCGCGCTGCAAGGCCTGAACAAGCAGGAGATCTTTGCGGCCTGGGGCGAAGAGCGTGCCCGCACCTGGTGGCGTGGCTATGAGGCGGCCCCGCCGCAGGTCGAATGGGACGATCCACGCCACCCGCGCCACGACCCGAAATATACCGATCTTGATCCGGCCGATCTGCCGGCCGGAGAAAGCCTCAGGCAGTGCCAGCAGCGCAGCTTGCCGTATTGGCGGGAAGTCCTGCTGCCGCGCCTGGCCGCTGGGCGCCGCATGCTGGTGGTGAGCCACGGCAACACCCTGCGCGGGCTGATCATGCATCTCGATGGTTTGAGGCCGGAGGCGATGGAAACGGTGGAAATTCCCTCGGCCCAACCGCTGATCTACCGTTTCGCCGCCGATCTTTCGCTACTGGGGCGGGATTGGTTGGAATAAGCTGGCGCGCAGGTTGGCGCTTATAACGGCGCATGTACGGGTGCATATGCCGGTGATCTACCGGAGAAAGTGGCGCTCGTCGCGGCCGGGTCGTTCGCTCCCGCGAGCCGATGCTGGCTTGGGCATGGTCGTGTAATCCACAATCCGGAACGCGCCAAAACCCCGTAAAATTCGCCTGTTTCTTTTGGGTGTGTTCGATGATGCATAAGGTCTTGTTCGTCTGTCTGGGGAATATTTGTCGCTCACCAACGGCGGAGGGCGTGTTCCGCGCTCAGGTCGCGGCGGCGGGTTTGAGCGAGGTCATCGGCATTGATTCAGCCGGCACCGCCGCGTGGCACATCGGCAAGGCCCCGGATCAGCGCGCTCAGGCGGCGGCAACGCGCCGCGGTTATGACTTGACCGCGTTGCGTGGGCGGCAGGTGGCGGTCGCCGATTTTGGCGAATTTGATTACATCTTGGCGATGGATCGCAGCAATTTGGCCGATTTACTTGCGCAATGCCCGGCCGAGCAGCGCCACAAAGTGCGCCTGTTTTTGAGCTTTTCCAGCCAATGGCAGGACCACGAAGTGCCGGATCCTTATTACGGCGGTGCGGACGGCTTCGATCAGGTCCTCGACATGGTTGAGGATGCCGCGCACGGTTTGTTGAGTGACATCCGGGCGGAGATTAAGCGCAGGGCGTGAGGGGCACCAGTTCAGGGTCATTGCCGTGTTCGATGAGGATGCGGCGCACGCGATCCTGCCAGGCCACACCAAAGGCGTGCCGCTGTTCGGCGCTGGCCATTCCGGACTTGATGGCGCCCATCAACTCGCCCATCTCCGGCCGGGGTGGGACACGCTCAGGGCGGTAATCCAGTTCGACCTCGGCACCGGTATCGCGCCGCAGGATCCGGAGCTGCCCTTGCATCGGCACCTCGAACCGCATTAGTCCGCAACGCGCGTGGGCGCCCGCGAGACCCTTGAAGCCGTTATCACCCGCCGAGCCGGTGATCCAGCCGACAACCGCAGCGACCACGCCTGTGGTGCCGGCATTTTGGGCATCCCGAAAAGCAACGCTGAGATTGCCGCGTTCCGGAAGACCTTCCGGATAAAGGTAGGCCAGTGCCCGTGTGGTCATCAGCCAGGCCCCCGCCACGGTGGGGCAGGAGTGGCCGGCGAGGGCCACCGCGCCCGCATAGGTATATTCGATGCGCCCGTCTGGGGATGCACCCAGGAGTTCAGCCAGGGCATCGTGCAGGACGATGGGCTGGACGGCCGCGAAGAAGGCCGGTTGAGTCGGTTGATTTGCCATGGTGTGTGTCGTGAAAGGGAGCGCTTGCAGTATCCATGGCAGCAAACCCTCCTGTCATTGAGCAGGGTCAAAGTGCACATTGAAGTGCACATCAAGGCGCACATCCAAGGCGCACATCCAAGGCGGTGGCCTTCCTTTACAATAGGCGCCCAATTGAACAAGGATTTTCCGCTCGGCAATGAAGATCACGGTTGCAGAACTGCTTTTCCGCTACATGGAGCGGTTGGGGATTGATACGGTATTTGGCATCCCCGGTGCTCATATTCTGCCGGTGTACGACCATCTCTTTGGCTCGACGATCCGCACTGTGCTCGTCAAGCACGAGCAAGGCGCGGCCTTTATGGCGGGGGGTTATGCGCGTGCCTCGGGGCGCATAGGCGCCTGTATCACGACGGCGGGACCGGGCGCGACGAATCTGGTGACGGGCATCGCCAACGCCTACGCGGACAGCCTGCCGGTTCTGGTCATTACCGGCGAGACGGCCACCCGTTTCTTTGGCAAAGGGGGCCTGCAGGAGAGCTCCGGCGAGGGGGGCAGCATTGATCAGGTGGCCTTGTTTGCCGGTATAACGCGCTACCACAAACTGATCGAACGCACGGATTACCTGCCGACCGTGCTGCAACAGGCGGCCAAGCATCTGCGTTCGGGAATGCCCGGCCCCGTCGTCTTGAGCATCCCTTTCAACATCCAGAAGGAAGAGGTGGATGACGCCATTCTGGAGCAGGTGGCCTTTGGCTCTACCTGCTGCGAGTACGGGGTGAGCGCGCAAGCGATTGAAAAGAGCGTGGCCCTGATCCGTGCCGCGCAGCGTCCACTCATTGTGGCAGGCCATGGTTGCCTGCGGGCCGGCGCTCAGGAATTGCTGGCCCACCTCAGCCAACGGTTCAATATCCCGGTCACCAGTAGTCTCAAGGCCAAGGGCGTTTACGATGAGCGTGCCCCGCTGGCGCTGGGCAGCCTGGGGGTGACATCCAGTGGCTATGCGATGCGCTATCTGGAGCAGGAATCCGATTTGGTGCTGGTGCTCGGGGCCGGTTTCAACGAACGCACCAGTTATGCCTGGGACGGCAGCCTGTTGGCGGGAAAACGGCGCATCCAGGTGGACAACAGCAGCCAGCAATTAGAAAAGGTCTTCCGTGCCGATCTCGTGGTGCAGGCCGACCTGGGCGTCTATCTGGCGGCCCTGAATGAGGCCCTGGCGAAAGAAGACCTGCCGGCCAAGGCGCCGGTGGATGTTGCGGCGTTCATTGCCGACTTTCAGGCCGAGGCCGCTGCCGCCGGCACGACCATCTTTAATCACCAATTTGACCATGTTCGCGCCTTCTACCGTTGGTTGGAAGGGCGTTTTCCAGATGGCCTGGCGATGTTCGATGACAACATCGTGTTTGCGCAGAATTTTTATCGGGTCTCGGCGCGGGATCATTTCTTCCCGAATACGGGGATTTCTTCGCTGGGCCATGCGGTTCCGGCGGCTATTGGTGCCGGTTGCACACTCAGAAAACCGATGTTTGCGGTCCTTGGCGACGGCGGCTTCCAGATGTGCGCCATGGAGATCATGACGGCAGTGAACTATGGCATTCCGCTGACGGTCGTCCTCTTCAACAACAGCACCATGGGGCTCATCCGCAAGAACCAGCACTATCTTTACAGCGGCCGTTTCATCGACTGTGATTTCCTCAATCCAGACTACGCCTTGCTGGCGCAATCCTTCGGCATCACGCATCGTCGCCTGGAGAGCGAGGCCGATCTGGCGCAACTGGAGACGGTTGATTTTCACCAGGGCATCAACCTCATCGAGATCATGCTGGATCAGGACGCCTATCCAAATTATTCCGCACGACGGTAGGCGCATGGCCGATGACCTGACCACAGCGTGACCCCATGAGCACAACCGCGCATCTGGCGCAGTGTTTTAGACAATACCGAGCGGACATTCCCGGTCTGGCCGATCTTGAGGCTGCGCTGCAAGCGCTGGCGGGTGCGGACGCTGCGGAGGCGCTCACGGCGCGCATTGACTTGTATGAGCGTTGCTATCCCTTGGTGGAAGAGGCGATGTGGTCATCCAAGGTGGATTTTCAGCCCTTGCTGCGCACCTATCAGGCCTTGTTTCGGGAACAGGAGGCCTGCATCCGGGAGCGGGGCGAGGATGATCGCCATCGCTTTATCCTGGGCATTCCGGTCGCGGATCGTCCGCCCCATCTGCGCGCCTGTCTGGAAAGCATTTATCAGATCTGCGTCGCGTTTGGTTATGGCGGCCAAACCGACGGGGTCTGGACTCGGATCCAGATTGTGGTGGCCGAGGATAGCCGTGACGAGAACAACATTCGTCGCCATCAGACCTTGGTGGAGGAATATTGTGGCCGTGGCCTGAGGGTCATTTATCTGGGACTGGCCGAACAATATGCCCTGCTGCAAGCCATTCCGGCCGAAAAACGGGCGCATCTGGGGCATCTACTCACCACTCAAACCGAAGACAATTTCCATCGCAAGGGCCAGGCCGCCAACCGCAACCTCTGCTACCTGAAATTTTTGCAGTTGACCGAGGACAAGGACCGGACGCTGTACTACCTGGTGGACAGCGATCAGCATTTCTGCGTTAACCGGCGCACCGAATCCGGCGAGGAGGCGGTGTATGCGCTCAACTATTTCCACGCCATTGACCGGATCTTCCGCCACAGCGACACCCTCATGCTCACCGGCAAGCTGGTGGGAGATCCGCCCGTCTCGCCTTCCGTGATGACGGTCAATTTTCTGGCGGATGTCACGGCTTTTTTCAACCGCCTTGCGGATCTGCCCGGCGACCAGACGTGTCAGTTTCACGCCTGGCAGGGGCCGCCCGCCGGGGACGCTGCGTACCACGACCTCGCCGGGCTGTTTGGCTTTGCACCGCAGGCCGAGGCCTTTCCTTATCCCTGCCCGTTACCGGGTGCGCATGACCATGTCGCTTGTCTGCAGGGTTTCGCGCGCCGCCTGAACGCCTTTTTCTTTGGCGAACACATCACGCGCAAGACCTGGTTTGCCTACGGCGAGGGCTTTGCCCAACGGTCCCCGGCGCGCACGGTGTATCCCGGCAATTACACGGTCAACTATGCCGGGCTGAAATACATCATTCCGTTCGGGCATTTGCGCCTGCGCATGTCTGGCCCCACGGCAGGGCGCCTGATTGCCGCCGAGATTGGGTCGCAGTTCGCCAGCTGCAACCTGCCCAACCTGCACCGGCGGACGACGGAGGCGGGTCTGGAGGATGATTTCCGTCCGGGTGTGGAACTCGACAGGGAGCAGCAACGCGTTGATCTGACGGACGAGTTCGAGCGTCAGTTCTTCGGTGATCTGATGCTGTTTACGACGGAGGCGTTGGTCAAGGTGGCCGATGTGCGGCAGCCCTTTTCCGAGGACGCCATACGGGCTGTCATCGACCAGAAGGAGGCCGAACTAGGGGCGCTGTACCGGCAAAAGCAGGCGGCTATCATCCGCGCAAAGCGCCAGTTGCACGCCCTTGTGTTTGATTCTGCCGGCTGGTGGTTGCGCGTCCCCGAGCTCGCGGACGCCCTGCAACAAGTTCAGGCATTTATGGACAACATCGAGCGCAATTTTGGCGCGTCCACCCCGGCCTGGGAACAGATTCAGTCCGTCGCGCATCGCGCCCGGCGCAAGGAAGAAATTGTCGCGGCCTTGCGGGCCTATCGGGCAGAACGAGCGGTCTGGGATAGCCTGTTTTAAGCGAGCGTGAGCGCGTCCGCCGCCCGGGCGAGAATGTCGCGCCGACATTGCGCATACACCGTTCTGGCCTCACCAAGTAACGCTTCCGGCAGCGTGATGTGCGGATAGGTCACCGGTGTCCTGTCGATCCTGCCGCTGTGAATATGCACGGAGGAATCGCCTTTGCGTGGTTTTCCGGTCTGGCTGAAGATTTGATAGTGTTCGCTCAGGGGCGAGTCCAGCTCCAACCAGGCCGCCAATTTGGGCAGCAGCGTTTCCGGCGTGCGCTGAAAGAGCTCGGCATCGAAGTAGGCATAGGGCAGGCGGGTCGTGCGACAAAAGTGGGCGAGCGACTGGATCCGCTGCAGGTAGTAGTCCGCAGCCCCGCTGGGTGAGGCGTAGGGATCCTCGCCCGTTTTTTGCGCAAACAGATCGACGATGCTTTTGATCGTCTGTTCCGGCTCGAGCAGCGAGATCAGGATCTTTGGGTTTGCCAGGCCGAGCCGTTCCGGCATGAGCGCGTAGTCGTTGTGGAGGAGCTTGTCGAACAGATAACGGCTGTTTGGCTTTAGCGCATCGTTTTCTTGAAAGAGCGCCAGCTGCCGGTCCAGCGCAGCGGCGTCCGCATAGCTGATGTGCATCTCGTAATAACCATTGATCTGCGGGTGCGAGCCGAGAATATGTCCAGCCAGGCTGG
>VGVU01000070.1 GCA_016873905.1 Betaproteobacteria bacterium
CCGGCCTTCGAGGCGAACAGCAGCGCCTCGCCGACGGCCTCGATGTTGAGGGCGACGATGATCTGGTTGCAGACCTTGCAGGTCTGGCCGTCGCCGTTGCCGCCGACCAGCGTGATGTTCTTGCCCATCAGATCGAGCAAGGGTTTCACGGTGTCGAAGGTGGCCTGATTGCCGCCGCACATGATGGTGAGCGCGGCGTTCTTGGCGCCGACCTCGCCGCCCGAGACCGGCGCGTCGATGTACTCGCATTTCAGTTCGTTGATGCGCGCGGCAAACGCCTTGGTCTCGATCGGCGAGATCGAGCTCATGTCAACGACGGTTTTGCCGGGCGCAAGACCCTCGGCAATGCCCTCCTTGCCGAACAGCACCTTCTCGACATCGGGCGTGTCGGGCACCATCGTGAAGATGACATCTGCGTTGCGGGCAACCTCGGCCGGCGAGGCGCAGGCCTTGCCGCCAGCGGCAAGGAGCTCCGCGGCGACGCCCGAGCGGCTGTAGAGGTAGGCGGTGTGACCGCCGGCGATGAGGTGGCCGGCCATGGGCCTGCCCATGATGCCGAGACCAATGAATCCAATGTTCATGTCGATGCTCCCGTTTATTGCTTGAGGTAGTGGGCGGCCCAGCCGAGGCCGGCCTGTGTGGTGGTCGCCGGTTTGTACTCGCAGCCGATCCAGCCTGAATAGCCGATCGTGTCGAGGAAAGCAAACAGGAAACCGTAGTTGATCTCGCCTGTGCCCGGCTCGTTGCGGCCCGGGTTGTCGGCGAGCTGCAAGTGGGCGATCTTGCCGAGGTTCTTCTCGATGGTCTTGGCCAGCTCGCCCTCCATGCGCTGCATGTGGTAGATGTCGTACTGGACGAAGACATTGTCGCTGCCCGAATCTTTCCCAATGTCGGCAATGATGTCGAGCGCCTGCTGGGTACGGTTCAGGAAGAAACCGGGGATGTCGAAGGTATTGATCGGCTCGATCAGCAGCCGGATGCCGGCGGCGGCAAGCCGGGGCGTGGCGTAGCGGAGGTTATCGACGAGCGTCTGGCGCGCGTCGGCCTCCGACACCTGCGGCGGCTTGATGCCGGCGAGACAGTTCACCTGTTTCACGCCCAGCGTGCTGGCGTAGGCAATGGCCTTGTCGACCCCGGCCCGGAATTCCTCCACACGGTCGGGATGACAGGCGATGCCACGCTCGCCGTCAGCCCAGTTACCGGCCGGCAGGTTGTGCAACACCAGCTGCAACTGGTTGCGTGCAAGCGCCTCCTGGATCTGCTCGACCGGGTAGTCGTAGGGAAAGAGGAACTCGACGGCGGAGAAACCCATGGCGGCGGCCTGATCGAAGCGTTCCATGAAGGCGACTTCGTTGAACATCATGGTCAGGTTGGCGGCGAATTTCGGCATGTCGTCTTTCCCTTCAACTCAGGCCTTGGCGTCGAGAACGGCTTCCCATTCCCGAACCGCGTTGATCTCGGCACCCATGGCGATGTTGGTAACACGCTCAAGGATACATTCAACCACCACCGGCACGCTGTACTGCTGCATCAGTGCGCGCGCCTGTTCGAAGGCGGGGATGATCTCTTCAGGCGTATGCACACGAATCGCCTTGCAGCCGAGGCCCTCGGCCACGGTCACATGATCAACACCATAGCTGCCAATTTCCGGCGCGTTGATGTTGTCGTAGGAAAGCTGCACGCAGTAGTCCATGTCGAAGTTCATCTGCGCCTGGCGGATCAGGCCGAGGTAGGCGTTGTTCACCACAACATGGATGAACGGCACCTTGAACTGCGCCGCCACCGCCAGTTCCTCGATCATGAACTGGAAGTCGTAGTCGCCCGAAATGCCCACCACATCGGCGGACGGGTCGGCCACCTTGGCACCGATGGCTGCCGGCAGCGTCCAGCCGAGCGGGCCGGCCTGACCGGCGTTGATCCAGTGGCGCGGTTTGTACACCTTGAGGAACTGCGCGGCGGAGATCTGCGACAGGCCGATGGTCGTCACATAGCGCGCATCCTTGCCGAAATAGGCGTTCATCTCGTGCCACACACGGTGCGGCTTCATCGGCACCTCGTCAAAGTCGGACTTGCGCAGCATCGTGGCCTTGCGCTGCTGACACTCGGCCACCCAGGCCGAGCGCGATTTGAGCGTGCCGGCCGCCTTCATTTCCTTGGCCACGGCGATGAGCTGCTCGAGCGCGGCCTTGGCATCGGAGGCGATACCGAGATCAGGACCGAAGACGCGACCAATCTGCGTCGGCTCGATGTCGATATGCACGAACTTGCGGCCCTGAGTATAGACATCGACCGAGCCGGTATGGCGGTTGGCCCAGCGGTTGCCGATGCCCATGACGAAGTCGGAGGCGAGCATGGTCGCGTTGCCGTAGCGGTGCGAGGTCTGCAGGCCCACCATGCCGGCCATCAGCGGGTGGTCGTCGGGAATCGTGCCCCAGCCCATCAAGGTCGGGATCACCGGCACGCCGACAAGTTCGGCAAATTCAACGAGCAGATTCTCGGCCGCCGCGTTGAAAATGCCGCCGCCAGCGACGAGCAGGGGACGCTCGGACTCGTTGAGCATCTTCAGCGCCTTCTCGGTCTGGGCGCGCGTCGCGGCGGGCTTATGCACCGGCAGCGGCGCGTAGGTTTCGGGGTCGAACTCGATCTCGGCGACCTGCACATCGAAGGGCAGGTCGATAAGCACCGGACCGGGGCGGCCCGAGCGCATGAGGTGGAAGGCCTGCTGGAACACGCCGGGCACCAGCGCCGGTTCGCGCACGGTCACCGCCCACTTGGTCACCGGCTTGGCGATCGACTCGATATCAACGGCCTGGAAGTCCTCCTTGTAGAGGCGGGCGCGCGGCGCCTGGCCGGTGATGCAGAGAATCGGGATCGAATCAGCCGAGGCGGAATAGAGGCCGGTTATCATGTCGGTACCAGCCGGGCCCGAGGTGCCAATGCACACACCGATGTTGCCAGCCTTGGCCCGCGTATAACCCTCGGCCATGTGCGAGGCGCCCTCGACATGGCGGGCCAGATAGTGCTTGAAGCCGCCATTCTTCCTCATGGCGGAGTAAAAGGGATTGATTGCCGCGCCGGGCACACCGAAGGCGGTGTTGCAGCCTTCCAGTTGCAGAATATGGGCGGCGGCATCGACTGCACGCATGATTGCCATCAGAAGCTCCTAGGTCATGTTGGATGCTTGTTATAATAACCTCCGATGTAATTAAAAAAACGCAGGAAAAATCAAACCACATTTGCTAATAATGCAAAAATGAAGGGGTGAGGAGCCTCTATGGATCGACTAAAGCAAATTGAGACCTTCGTCGCTGTCGCGCAGCGTGGCAGTCTGTCCGCAGCGGCTCATGCAGAGGGGATCGCCCCAGCGGTGGTGAGTCGGCGTCTGGATGCGCTTGAAACGCGCCTGGGCGTCAAACTTCTGGTTCGCACCACGCGCAAGGTGTCGCTGACTTCCGAAGGAGGCGCCTACCTGGAAGACTGCCAGCGCATCCTGCGCGAACTGGCCGATACCGAGGCGAGTGTTTCTCAGGGCAGCCTGCATGCCAGCGGGCATCTGAAACTGGGAGCGCCGGCGGGTTTTGGGCGTATCCATGTCGCGCCCCTGTTGCGTTCGTTTCTCGCCGAGCACCCCGACATCACCGCGGATCTTGATTTGTCGGATCGCACCGTCGATCTCGTCAAGGAGGGCTACGACTGCACCGTGCGCCTGGGCATGCTGGCCGATTCAAATCTTGTCGCCGTGCGTCTTTGCGAGATGCCGCGTGTCGTGGTTGGCAGTCCGGCCTATTTTCAGCAGCGCGGCATCCCCCGTGATCTGCGTGATCTGGCAAGCCATGAGTGCCTGATGCTGGCGAATCAGTCCGGTTGGGATTTCACAACAAATGGCGACTCCGTCCGCTTCAAGCCTCATGGCCGCTTTCTATGTAACGATGGCGCCGTACTCCACGAATGGGCGCTGGCCGGCATGGGTCTGGCTTGGCGCTCGTTGTGGGAAGTGGGAGCCGATTTGCGTCGGGGACAGCTCGTAACCGTGCTCGATGCGTTCGCAGCACCTCCAGTTGGCATCCATGCCGTGTTCCCGCAGCGTCGCCATCTGCCGTTGCGCGTCCGCCTCTTCCTCGACTGGCTGAAGGAAAACTACAACAGTCCCCGCTACTGGGACAAAGACGCCTAACAATAAAAGATGCGTAGCAAGGTCAGCGGAAAGTCAGCGTTGACGGGACGGCATCGCCCCGCTACCTTCGCATTACCCCTGTTTTCTTCACGGCAGTTTTGACTGCTTTGCGCTGGATGCTGCGACCGGCTTGCCGGAGAATGGGGCATCCAGGCCGATGCCCCGACATGGATTGAAACCGGACCGGCCTTTACAGATTCCCTGATGCCCATGCCTGCAAGAATTCATTCTCACGAACGCGACCAGGATTTTTCCAGCGTTGACCGCGCGGCCCTCATTGCCAGCCTGCGCGACCTCTTGCCGCCGACCGCGTTGCTGTGCGAACAGGAGGATCTCAAACCCTACGAATGCGATGGCCTCTCGGCCTATCGGCGCGTACCGCTGGTCGTGGCCTTGCCGGAGACGGAAGAACAGGTGGTGGCGACCCTCAAGGCCTGCCATGCGCAGGGGGTGCCGGTGGTCGCGCGCGGCGCGGGTACCGGGCTGTCGGGCGGCGCACTGCCGAATCCGCATGGCGTGGTGCTGAGCCTCGCCAAGATGAAACGCATCCTCAAGCTCGATCCGTATGCGCGTACCGCCGTGGTGCAGCCGGGGGTGCGCAACCTGGCCATCTCCGAGGCGGCCGCCCCGCATGGCCTGTATTACGCGCCGGACCCGAGCTCACAGATTGCCTGCACCATCGGCGGCAACATTGCCGAAAACTCCGGTGGTGTGCATTGCCTCAAGTATGGCCTGACGGTCCACAATGTGCTGCGCGTGCGCGGTGTGACCATTGCCGGCGAGATCGTCGAGTTTGGCAACCATGCGCTGGATGCGCCGGGCTACGACCTGCTGGCGCTGATGATCGGCTCCGAGGGGCTGCTCACCGTCGTCACCGAGGTGACGGTGAAGCTGGTACCCAAACCCGAGGTAGCGCGCGTCATCATGGCCTCCTTCGACGCGGTGACCAAGGCCGGCGCGGCGGTAGCGGACATCATTGCCGCCGGCATCATCCCGGCCGGGTTGGAGATGATGGACAAGCAGGCCACAGCGGCGGTCGAACCCTTCGTCAAGGCCGGCTATGACCTGAATGCGGAGGCGATCCTGTTGGCCGAATCCGACGGCACGCCGGAAGAGGTCGAGGAAGAAGTTGCCGCGATGCGCGCCGTACTGGAGAAGAGCGGCGCCAGCGAGATTCGCGTATCCACCGGCGAGGCCGAGCGCCTGCGCTTCTGGGCCGGTCGCAAGGCCGCCTTCCCGGCGGTGGGCAGCATTTCGCCCGACTACTACTGCATGGACGGCACCATCCCGAGAAAGCGCTTGGCCGAGATGCTGGTGGCGATTGCCGACATGGAAAAGAAATACGGCCAGCGCTGCGTGAATGTTTTCCACGCCGGCGATGGCAACCTGCATCCGCTGATTCTCTACGATGCCAATGTGCCCGGCGAGTTGGAGCGCACCGAAGCGTTTGGGGCCGAGATTCTCGAACTGACGGTGAAGCTCGGCGGCACCATCACCGGCGAGCACGGCGTTGGCTACGAGAAGATCAATTCCATGTGCGTGCAGTTCCAGCGCGACGAACTGGCGGCCTTCCATCGCGTCAAGGCCGCCTTCGATCCGCAAGGGCTGCTGAATCCCGACAAGGCGATTCCGACGCTGCACCGCTGCGCCGAGTTCGGCCGTATGCATGTGCATCATGGCGAGTTGAAATTCCCCGAACTGGAGCGCTTCTAATGGCTGCGCCGGACAGTCCCAAGAAGCCAGCGCCCCCCTTTGGGGGGCAGCGAGCCGATTTTACGAGCCTGGGGAACTATTGATGATTACCGAATTCAAGGCGCGTATTGCAGAAGGCAAGCCCTTGCGCATCCGCGGCGGCGGCAGCAAGGACGGGTACGGCAACGCGCTCGAGGGTGATGTGCTCGACACGCGCGGCCATGCCGGCATCGTCGCCTATGAGCCAACCGAGCTGTTCATCACCGCGAAATGCGGCACACCGCTGGCGGAAATCGAAGCGGCGCTCGCTGCAAGCGGCCAATGCCTGCCCTTCGAGCCACCGCGCTTCTCGGCTGATTCGACGATTGGCGGTGTGGTCGCCGCCGGCCTGTCCGGCCCGCGCCGCGTGAGTGCCGGAGCCCTGCGCGACTTCGTGCTCGGCGTGAAGCTGCTGGATGGTGAGGCGCGCGAACTGGCCTTTGGTGGCCAGGTAATGAAGAATGTTGCCGGCTACGATGTGTCACGCGTGATGGCCGGCAGTCTGGGGACCTTGGGGCTGATCACCGAGGTCTCGCTGAAGGTGTTGCCGAGACCGGTGGCGGATGCCACGCTGCGCTTTGCGATGACGCAGGCGGAGGCGCTCGACACGCTCAACCGTTGGGCGGCACGCCCTTTGCCCATCGTGGCCAGCGCGTGGGAGGCC
>VGVU01000071.1 GCA_016873905.1 Betaproteobacteria bacterium
ATGCCGTAATGGGAGCCGTTCTGGCCATAACCCTGGTTGGGTGCGCAAGCAAACCGAGCAAAGAGGCGCCGATCGAGAATCGTGGCGCTGCGGAGCTGGCGACCACGCCTGTGGTGGCCCCCGTGGCGACCCCTGTGGTGGCGCCCCCGCCGGTTGTGGCGAACAAGGGGGTTGCGGTTGAACCCGCAGCGAAGAAAGCGGCGCTTGAGGCCGGGCATACGCGTCCGCTCCGCGCCGACGAGATGCAGGCAAAACCGCTGGATGCGCAGGCTGCGCCGGGATCGGCCAAGGCCGAGCCGGTCAAGAGTGCCGTGGCGGTGGCACTGGTTCGCCCGAAGGCGCGCACCTTCCTGTTTGAATACGATAGCGCGGCACTGGTCGCGGCGGATCACGCGATCCTGGATCAGCACGCGGCCTTTATGAAGGCGCAACCGAAGCTGGAGATCCTGGTGCAGGGCCATGCGGATGAGCGCGGCAGCCGTGAGTACAACCTGGCGCTGGGACAGCGGCGTGCGGAAAGCGTCAAACAGGCCTTGACCCTGCTGGGCATTCCTGAGGCCCACATCGAGGCGGTCAGCCTGGGCTCGGAAAAACCCTCGGTTGAGGGCCACGACGAGTCGGCATGGAAACAAAACCGCCGTGCGGTCTTGATCTACAAGGATGAGTGATAAAAACCTATGCGCAGATTACGGGGTGCCTTTTTATTGAGCATGGCGTTGTGCTTGCCGCAGGTCGAGGCGGCGGAACCGGCGCGAGTGGATGCCGCAGGCGTTGAGGCCTCGCGGATGCGGGATCGTCTGGATCGCCTTGAGGCTCAGCTACAGAACCAGGGTCTGCTCGGGTTGCTGGCGCGACTGGAGGAGAACAAGTCTGATATCGCCCGGCTGCGGGGCGCGTTGGAGGAGTTTTCACACCAGTTGAAGCTCGTTGAACAGCGGCAGAAAGATTATTACCAGGACCTTGACCAACGGCTGAAGGCCTTGGATGCGCGCCAGGGGACGCTGGCGGCGCAGCTTGCAAAGCCCGCCGAGGGGTTGAACCTGCAACCGGCGGGCACGATCAAGCCACCGGCTCAAGCGGTGATAGCGCCCGTGGCCAGTGAGGCCGCCCCCGCTCAGACCCCTGCAGGGGGCGAGGGCATGGCTTTTTACGAAAAGGGTTCCACTCTTTTCAAGCGCGGGAAATATTCGGAGGCCGTGACCGCCTTTGAACAGTATGTAAAAGATTATCCCGACAGCGACCTGGCAGCGAACGCGCTCTACTGGCTGGGCTTGTCGTATCTGGCAATGGAAGATTTCAAACAGGCCGCCGAGGCACAACAGCGCCTGATCAAAAACTTCCCCAAGCATGACAAGCGGGCCGACGCAATGCTGAGTCTGGCGCGGGTCCAGGCGCGGCTGAAGCAGAATGTGCTGGCGCGTGAGACGCTGGATCAACTGATCGCGCAATATCCGAAGAGCAAGGCCGCCGGCACGGGCCGCAAGCTGCGCGCCATCCTCGACTGATTTTCATGCCGGTCTCTGGCTCAGCGACGCTGCGGGTCAGCGAGATCTTTTTCTCCTTGCAGGGTGAGGCGAGCCGGGTTGGCTTGCCGACCGTCTTCGTGCGGCTGACCGGATGTCCGCTGCGCTGCGTGTATTGTGATACGGACTATGCCTTCTCCGGCGGCGAGACGCTGACGCTGGACGCGATCCTGGCCCGGGTTCTGACTTTTCCAACGCGCCATGTGACGGTGACGGGGGGCGAGCCTTTGGCGCAACGCGCCTGCACCGACTTGCTGGCCTTGCTCTGTGATGCGGGCCTCGATGTCTCACTGGAGACCAGCGGTGCGCTGGATATTTCGATGGTCGATGCGCGGGTTGCGCGCATTGTGGATCTGAAAACGCCGGCCTCGGGTGAGGAAGGCCGCAATCTTTGGGCCAATATCGCTCACCTTGCGCCGCGTGATGAGGTGAAGTTTGTGCTGGCCGATGCAGAGGACTACGCCTGGGCCGTTGCACAGATCCGCCAACACCGCCTGGCGGAGCGTTGTGCGCTGTTGTTCTCGGCCGTGCAGGGTCAGTTGAGCCCCACGCAACTCGCAGACTGGATCCTCCGCGATGGCCTGCCGGTGCGTCTGCAGGTGCAATTGCACAAGCTCTTGTGGACGGAGGCTCGGGGGCGATGAGTGCGACGGCAGCGGATAGGCCGGCAACGAAGCGCGCCGTCATCCTGCTTTCCGGGGGGCTCGATTCGGCGACCACGCTGGCCTTGGCGCGTGCCGAGGGCTATGCCTGCCATGCCTTGAGCGTTTCTTACGGGCAGCGCCATCTGGCCGAGTTGGCGGCTGCCGCCCGCGTGGCTCAGGCGATGGGCGCGGCAGAGCATCGGGTTGTACATCTGGATATTGACCAGTTTGGCGGCTCGGCGCTGACCGATACGCGCATCCAGGTGCCGGAAACCCCCAGTACGGGTATCCCGGTGACCTATGTTCCGGCCCGAAACACCGTGATGTTGTCGCTGGCCTTGGGCTGGGCCGAGATTCTGGAGGCCGAGGCCATCTTTATCGGGGTTAATGCCGTTGATTATTCTGGCTACCCGGACTGCCGGCCGGCGTTTGTCGAGGCCTTCCAGGCCTTGGCGAATGTGGCGACACAGCGGACCACCGAGGGCCAGTCGATTCGCATCGCGGCGCCGCTCATCTTGTTGAGCAAGGCCGAGATCATTCGCCTGGGTCAGTCCCTGGGCGTCGATTACAGCCAGACCGTGTCGTGCTATCAGGCCGATGCCGATGGGCGAGCCTGCGGTCGCTGTGACTCCTGTCGCCTGCGTCAGGAGGGTTTTGCGGTCGCCGGACTCGCCGATCCGACGCGCTATACCCCGTCTCTCTGACCGCTCTACGCTCCTCGGTTAGTACATTCATGCTGGCCGAACGGCCTCATTTCTCGCTACAATCACGCGCACACTAAGCTCGCCAGAGCGTATTGAGGAGATGTGATGAGTAGCGAAGTGATTTCATTGTCGGGCATGGTTGTCTGGGGCGGTTTTTCCTTGGCCGTTCTGTTTGGTTATGTCGCTCACAAGACCAGTTTCTGCACGATGGGCGCGGTTTCCGATGTGGTGAATATGAGTGACTGGGGCCGCATGCGGGCCTGGATGCTGGCCATGGCGATCGCTATTCTCGGGGCCAACACCCTGTCTTATCTGGGCCTGCTGAATCTGGCCGACACCCTCTACACGGCAGGCCGGGTGTACTGGGGCGCGGCCCTGGTGGGCGGGCTGTGTTTCGGGGTCGGCATGACGCTGGCCGGCGGTTGCGCTCAGCGCACCCTCGTGCGGGTGGGCGGGGGGAACCTCAAGTCAATTGTCGTCTTCCTGTTCCTGGGTTATTCGGCCCTCGTGACCATCCGCGGCATCTTTGGGGCCTTCCGTGTGGGGGTGTTGCAGTCGGAGCCGCTGACCCTGTCGTTGGGATCCTCCAGCACGATCCCCTCTCTGTTGGGGCTGGATGCGCAGGGCCAGTTGGGTCTTGCCGCCGCCATTTTCTTGCTGATGGCGATCTTCGTGTTTAAGGACAGAGAGTTCCGTCATAGCCGGGACAATTTGCTGGCCGGCGTTGTGGCCGGGCTGACCGTTGTGGCCGGGTGGTATCTGGCCGGTCATCTGGGTTACAGCGAGAACCCGGACACCATGGAAATGACCTATCTGGCGACCAATTCGCGTCGTGCCGAGTCCCTCAGTTTCGTGGCGCCGATCGGCTATACCATGGACCTGTGGGCCTACTGGACGGACACCCAGACCAAGGTGACTTTCGGTATTGCCACCGTCTTCGGCATTGGGATCGGCTCCTTCTTGTATGCCATGCTGCATAAAACCTTTCGTTGGGAGTATTTCACCAGCCCTCAGGATCTGTTTGCTCATATAATCGGCGCCGCCTTGATGGGTTTTGGTGGCGTGACCGCCATGGGTTGCACGATAGGACAAGGCGTTACGGGGCTTTCGACGCTGGCCTTGAGTTCTGTCATTGCGCTGACCGGCATCCTGGCAGGCGCCGCAATGACTATGAAGCTCCAGTACCGCTGGATGATGCGGGAGAACTAAGGTTTCAAGGTTTGATTCGACACCTAAAATTTCTTCTGGTGGGAGTGTTGTGCGTGGCGTGGGTTTCTGGCGCCTTGCTTGCAGACGCGCAGGCCGCGCCCAAGACGATCAACTTTCAGTTCACCGATGTGAATGGAAAGTCGATTCGGCTCTCGGATTACAAGGGCCGATGGGTTCTGGTCAACTTCTGGGCCCCGTGGTGCCCGCTGTGTTGGGAAGAAGTGCCGGAATTAAACGACCTCAACAAGCGCCAGGACTTTGTCGTCATCGGCGTCGGCCTGGATTATGGCCCTGAGGCCAACATTGTCCCCGAGACGGCGCGGCGTCATAACCTGAATTTTGAGGCGATTGTGGCGGGTGGGTCGCGACGCAATCCGGAGAGTCCGTTCCGGCAGGTCGGCCCGGTCGATTTTTATCCGACCTCGTATCTCTACGACCCGAATGGCGAGATCGTGATGTTCATCCCGGGTCAGATCAAGGTGAAGCGCATCCTGGCCTTCATGGATACCTGGCGGCAGATTCACTCGGTCAAATAGGTTTGGGTCTGAGCGTGTGGTCCCCCCGAGTTTGAGTTTGAATTTCAGGATTGACGCCAGCGCATGGATTTGGAATAATCGCCCGCTTTCCGGGTCGGTAGCTCAGCCGGTAGAGCAGCGGACTTTTAATCCGTTGGTCGCGAGTTCGAATCTCGCCCGACCTACCATTTTTGGGTTGTTAGCTCAGCTGGTAGAGCTGCGGACTCTTAATCCGTCGGTCGTAGGTTCAAATCCTACACAACCCACCAAAATTGGGGTTTGTCGGTATGTACGCAAATACATGCACGCCAAACCCCATTATCATTTCCGACCATGAAATTCATTGACGAAGCCTCCATCGAAGTCTATGCCGGTAACGGCGGCAATGGCGCGGCCTCTTTCCGCCGTGAAAAGTACATCCCCATGGGGGGGCCTGACGGCGGCGATGGCGGCAAGGGCGGCGATGTGTGGTTGGTGGCCGATCGCAACCTCAACACCCTGATCGAATTTCGCTACACCAAGACCTATCGCGCCCAGAATGGCGAACGCGGTGGTTCGGCCGATTGTTATGGCAAGGGCGGTAATGACTGCACCGTTCGGGTTCCGGTCGGGACTCTGGTGATCGAAGAAAGCATCGACGAGGACGGTTTCCGCACCACGGGCGAGACCATCGTCGATCTGAACCAGGACGGCATGCGTTTTTGCATCGCCCGGGGCGGCAAGGGCGGTCTTGGCAACCTGCATTTCAAGACCAGCACCAACCGCGCCCCGCGCAAATGCACCCCGGGCATCGAGGGTGAAAGCCGCCGTCTGCGCCTGGAGCTGAAGGTGCTTGCCGATGTCGGCCTCTTGGGTATGCCCAATGCGGGTAAATCGACCTTTATTCGTGCGGTTTCGGCGGCGCGCCCCAAGGTGGCGGATTATCCGTTTACCACGCTCTATCCCAACCTGGGCGTGGTGCGCGTCGATCACGACCGCAGCTTCGTCATCGCCGACATCCCCGGGCTGATTGAGGGCGCGGCCGAGGGCGCCGGGCTTGGCCACCAATTCCTGCGGCATCTGGCGCGCACCCGCGTGCTGCTGCATCTGGTCGATCTGGCCCCGTTTGATCCCGAGGTTGACCCGGTGCGTGAGGCGCGGGCCATTGTCGAAGAATTGCGCAAATACGACGAGGACCTTCACGCCAAGCCGCGCTGGCTGGTTCTCAACAAGCTCGACCTGATTCCCGACGATGAGCGTGCGGAGCGGGTGGCCCATTTCATCCGTGATTATGGCTGGGAAGGCCCCGTGTTCAGCATCGCCGCCATCAGCGGTGAAAACTGCCAGAAACTGACCTACGCGCTGATGGACTTCCTGGAGACGCAGCGCGCCGAGGCGCTGGCCGAGACCGATCCCACGGAACCGGAGGCCGCCGCATGAGCTCCGTCATCGCCAACGCCCAGCGCCTGATCGTCAAGGTCGGCAGCAGCCTGGTCACCAACGACGGGCGCGGCCTCGACCACGCGCGCCTGGCGCGCTGGGCCGAGCAGATCGCTGCGCTCAACAAACTCGGCAAAGAGGTGGTGCTGGTATCGTCCGGTGCCATTGCTGAGGGCCTGTTGCGCCTCGGTTGGGCCAAGCGGCCGAGCGCGATCAATGCCCTTCAGGCCGCCGCCGCCGTCGGTCAAATGGGGCTGATCGAGGCCTACGAACGCTGCTTCCGCGGCCACGGCCTGCGCTCGGCGCAGGTCTTGCTGACCCATGCGGATCTGGCCGACCGCGAGCGTTATCTCAATGCCCGCTCGACCTTGCGCACCTTGCTGGAACTCAAGGTCATCCCCATCATCAACGAAAACGACACCGTCACGACCGACGAGATCAAGTTTGGCGACAACGACACGCTGGGCGCGTTGGTGGCCAATCTGGTCGAGGCCGATGCGCTGATCATCCTCACCGACCAGCCCGGGCTTTACACCGCGGA
>VGVU01000072.1 GCA_016873905.1 Betaproteobacteria bacterium
CGCACACCGACGGCACCCCCGCACCGGCCCCGGTACTGCGCGGCAAGCACTGCAAGGAATGCGGCAACGCGGCGGTCATCAAGAAGGATGGCTGCGAGTTCTGCACCGCCTGTGGCGCAGTCGGCGCCTGCGGTTAACCGCGGCTAATCGCGGCTAACCGCGCGGCTGATCAACGGTTGACGCCGTAGCCCTGAAACGCCACCAGGGCCTCGTCCATCTCCGCATCGGTCAGCAACACCGGCTCACCCAACTGGCAGGCACGCCAGTATTGCTCGCACAGGGCCTCGACCTCAATGGCTACCGCCAAGGCCTGTTGCAGGTCGCGGCCCACCGCCACCTGGCCGTGATTGGCCATGAGGCAAGCGCGCAAACCACCCATCGCTGCGAGGATGTTGTTCGACAACGCCTGGGTACCGAAGGTGGCGTAATCGGCACACGGAATCGTTTTTCCACCCGCCGCCGCGATCATGTAGTTGAAGGGCGGAATCCCCCGCCGCAGACAGGCCAGACTCACCGCGAAGGGCGAATGCACATGCACCACCGCCCCCACCTCCGGGCGCGCCGCATACAGGTCGCGGTGAAAACGCCATTCACTCGAGGGCTTCAGATTCCCCGCCCAGGAGCCATCCATGGCCACAAACACCACTTGCTCGGAGTGCACCTCCGCCGACGGAACGCCCGACGGCGTTACTAAAAAACCCGCCCCGAAGCGAGTGCTCACATTTCCCGAACTGATCCGGTTCAGGCGCTCGTGCACCGTACGCGCCGAGATCTCAGCAACCTGTTTACGCAGCGTGAATTCATCCATTTTGCCCCTCCGATATATGGGTTACAGACTCAGGGGTTACAGACTCAGACGCCTCCTGATACGCCCTTGTCAGCCGTTCGGTCTAATTGACACTGTCTCATTGTCACTGATATTGGGCAGATTATGCGTTGATTTCGCGGGTTAAAATAACGCCCCATGAACACCGTCGTTTCCATACCCGCCGCCCATCCCGTCACCGACATTCCGCCGGTCGTCGAGGAGCAACTCACGGCGGCCGAACGCACCGAACTGATCGCCCGCATCAAGGCGCGGATGGCCGAACAGAATGCCGTGCTGGTCGCGCATTACTACACCTCGGCCGACCTGCAACGGCTGGCCGAGGAGACGGGCGGCTGCGTGTCTGATTCGCTGGAGATGGCGCGTTTTGGCCATGCCTCCAAGGCCCGGACCCTGCTGGTCGCGGGGGTGCGCTTCATGGGCGAGACGGCCAAGATCCTCAACCCGGAAAAGCGCGTGCTGATGCCCGACCTGGGCGCCGAGTGTTCCCTCGACCTGTCCTGCCCGGCGGACGAGTTCTCGGCCTTTTGCGACCAGCACCCCGACCGCACTGTCGTGGTGTACGCCAACACCTCGGCGGCGGTGAAGGCGCGCGCCGACTGGATGGTGACCTCCAGCATTGCGGTCAAGGTCGTACAACACCTGCACGCGCAGGGCCAAAAGATTCTCTGGGCGCCGGATCGTTTCCTCGGTGACTTTGTGCAGCGTGAAACGGGTGCCGACATGCTGCTCTGGCAAGGCTCCTGCGTCATCCACGAACGCTTTAAGGCCGAAGGCATTGCTGAACTTAAACGCCAATACCCGGATGCCGCCGTGCTGGTGCATCCCGAATCGCCCGCCAGCGTCATCAAAATGGCCGATGTCGTGGGCTCCACGACGCAACTCATTCGTGCCGCCGCGGAATTACCCAACCCAACCCTGATCGTCGCCACCGACAACGGCATTTTCTACAAGATGCAGGCCGCAGCCCCCGGGAAAACGCTGCTCGAGGCGCCTGTCGGCGGCCACGGCGCCACCTGCATTTCCTGCGCGCACTGCCCGTGGATGGCCATGAACGGCCTTAAAAAACTGCTGCATGTGCTGGAAACGGGCGAGAACGAGATCCTCATCGACCCCGCCATTGGCAACCAGGCCATTCACTCGATCAACCGCATGCTCACCTTTGCCGGGCAGCAAGGCATCACGCTGGCCGGAAAAAGCGCGGACTAGGGTCCCCAAAACAGCGCTCTGACACGCAACACGCCGCGTCTTGCGTCTGTATCTCGCGCCTGTCTCTCGCGTCTGTCTCTCGCGCCCATGCAAAAGCCCCGCCGTGGCGGGGCTTTTGGGTCACAACGCTTACTCAACCGACTTTTGGCAAGCGCGCCAGAGCCGCCTCGATGGCGTGATCCGGATGCTCGTAGTCTTCCAGCTCGCCGGCAAAATACTTGTCGTAGCTGGCCATGTCGAAATGGCCGTGGCCGGACAGGTTGATGAGCAGGGTCTTGGGCTCGCCGCTGGCCTTGCAGCGCAGCGCCTCATCAATGGCGGCACGCACCGCGTGGCAGGATTCCGGCGCGGGAATAATGCCCTCGGTGCGCGCAAACTGCACGCCCGCCTCGAAGGTCGCCTTCTGGGGAACGGCGACAGCCTCGATCAATTTCTCGTGATAGAGCTGCGACACCAGCGGCGAATCACCGTGATAACGCAGACCGCCCGCGTGAATGCCTGGCGGCATGAAATCGTGGCCCAGGGTGTACATCTTCATCAGCGGCGTATAGCCGGACGCGTCGCCGAAGTCGTAGGCGTAAACCCCTTTCGTCAGGGTCGGACAGGAAGAAGGTTCGACCGCGACGAAACGCAGGTTTTGCGCCCGCTTGTCGCCCGCCGCCTTGTCAGCAAAGAAGGGGAAGGTCACGCCGGCGAAATTACAGCCGCCCCCGCAAGGCGCAAAAATCATGTCGGGATAATCGCCGACCTTCTCAAACTGTTTCTTGGCTTCCTGACCGATGACCGTCTGATGCAGCAGCACATGGTTCAGCACCGAGCCCAACGCATAGTTGGTATCGGCACGGCTGGCCGCCTCCTCGACCGCCTCGGAAATGGCGATACCGAGACTGCCCGGATTGTCTGGATCGGCCGCCAGCACCTGACGGCCAGCCTCTGTCATGTTCGTCGGACTGGCGAACACCTCCGCCCCCCAGGTCTGCATCATCGAGCGGCGGAAGGGCTTTTGGTGATACGACACCTTCACCATGTAAATGCGGATCTCCAGACCAAACATCTGCCCGGCGAGAGCCAGCGACGAACCCCACTGCCCGGCACCCGTCTCCGTAGTGAGTCGGTTGATGCCCGCCATCTTGTTGTAATAGGCCTGCGGAATGGCCGAGTTGGGCTTGTGCGACCCGGCCGGCGAGACCCCTTCATACTTGTAATAAATCTTGCAGGGCGTGCCGAGCGCAGCCTCCAGACGATGCGCACGCACCAGCGGCGATGGCCGCCACAAGCGATAGGCCTCGCGCACCGGCTCGGGAATCGGGATCCAACGCTCAGCCGACATCTCCTGTTCGAGGATGTTGCCCGGGAAAATGGCCAGCATTTTTTCCGGCGCCAGCGGTCCACCGTCACCCCCCAGCGGTGGCGCGGGCGGGTTGGGCAGATCGGCGACAATGTTGTACCAATGCGTAGGAATGTCTTTTTCGTCGAGCAGGATCTTGGTCTCAGGCATGTTGCGTCTCCGTAAGTTGTATTGCTCCCCGAGCAATGAGGGCGAAGCATACGACACTCACATGGGTACGGATATACTGACATTCCACACGAAACCAGGCCCCCAACCGCTACGACCATGACCACCCCCAACCTCACTGAACACACCCTCGACAGCGTTCAGGTCCTGGATGGCCGCTTGCTCAAGGTCTATCGCGACCGCGTCGGCCTGCCTAACGGTCACGAGTCCAGCCGCGAATACATTCGCCACCCCGGCGCGGCCGTCATCATTCCGCTGTTTGCAAACGGCGACATCCTTCTGGAGCGCCAGCACCGCTACCCCCTGCACCGTGACTTTTTGGAGCTGCCCGCCGGAAAGTTTGACCCCCACGAGGCCGACCTGGCCTGCGCCCAGCGCGAACTCATCGAGGAAACCGGGTACGCCGCCGAACGCTGGGACTATCTCACCACGCTCTATCCCTGTATCGGCTATTCCGATGAACGGCTGGTGTTTTATCTCGCCCGCGACCTGAAAGAGGTCGGCGCGGCCCTGGATGAGGATGAGTTTCTGGAGATCCTGCGGGTCCCGATGACCGAGGCCCTGGCGATGATCAAGGATGGCCGCATCGACGAGGCCAAGACCGTGATGGGCCTGCTCTGGTTACAGCAGTCGGGGCTAATCTAACCAACGGATCAGGTAATACAACCGGACTCCCTCCGACGAGAGAGAGGGCCCACTCGCAACGGCCGCATAGTGTCCAGTATCGTGATCAGCCCGAGCTCGCGCCGATGCCTCGTCTGCGCAAAGGGTCACGCAGGTCTCGGGGATACGCCGGCGATTACGCCCCTTGGGGGCATACACCACACACCATTGCGGACTCACGACCCCAGACTGGGTATCGCTCACCAGACTGGTAATGGATACCCCCATTACCGGCTTAATGCTTGGTCGGCGGGATAAATTCGAGCGGCTGGACAGCAGCGGGGGCCGCATCGCCACCCGCCATGACGGGACGGGCCGAAGTATTCAGCCCTAGCGCAGCCGCCAATTCCTGCTCCCGCGCCGAAATAAGCCCCAGGCACATGCGGATGTTTTCGACCGTCTCCGTCTTCAGCGGGCTTTCAAAATCCGCTCGGGGGGCACAATCACGCGCCACCGAAGTCAGCGTTTTGCGCATGGCGCGCAGAATCTGTTGTTCTTTGGAAAGTTCGTTGGGGTTATCTGACATGACGCGGCCTTTTCTAAACTCAGCTCATTTTCATGGCCGCCTTGAAACAGGTCAACCCTAAAGACAACCCTGTCATTCAGGACCAGAGGGGTTGCAGCCGGCAAGCACAGTGTGCAATAACGGCATAGCATTGCCACTTGTTGCACCGTAATGATGTACCGTCGTTACCTATTACACCATTTTAGGAACCGCCAATGTCTCAAAAGCTTGCCCTAACCCTGTCGATGATCATTAACCTGATCTTTGCAATCCCAGCCACTGCAGAAGGTCTGGCCTTGGACGGCAGTCTGACCTTGGTGTCGCAGACGGTGCGCAAAACCGGTGCCCTTAACGATAGCCAGTTAACGAACCGCGTCGATGTCACCGCCGAGATGCCCGCGGGTAAGACCGGTAGCACCGAAGGTAAATTATTCGCGCATATTCGTGCTGGCAACAAAGCCCCGGCCGGAAACGACGCCTTTGCAACCAGCAACTCGGTGAATTTCGACTTCCCTGGCGCGGTATTGCTGCAGGCCTGGTATCAGCTCGACATCTCCGCCGGTGCAGAGGCTAACAAGGTCGAACTGACCGCAGGAAAAATTGACCCGTTCTACTTTTTTGACGGCAATGCGCTTTCTGACGATGAAACCGAGGGGTTTTTGAATCTGGCCTTTGTGCATAACCCGTTGCTGGATGTCGGTGGCGATGTTCAGCCTGGCGTCCACGGTGCCAGCCCCGGCATGCGTTTGGCGTATGTGTCCACCCTTAAGGACGGCAGCCTAACCGTGTCCGCCGGCGTATTTGGTACCGCCGGAAACGGTGAGCAGTTTGACAATATCTTCAACAACGCGTTCTCGATCGCACAGGTCGAATATGCCGGCAAGGCCGTCGCTGGGCAGGAAGGCTCATACCGGCTGTACGGCTGGAATAATCGCAACCAGCAACATCGCGGTTGGGGCGCGTCAATCGATCAGGCCGTAAATAGTCATGTCAGCGTGTTTGCCCGCTATGGCGATCGTACCCAGGGCAATGGCAATTTCAATAACGCCTGGACGCTGGGCGCGCAGATCAACGGCGGATATTGGGGGCGCGAGGATGACCGCCTGGGTTTGGCCTACGGTGTCTTGAACGCCACCGCCGGTGGCTCAGAAAAGATCACCGAGCTGTTCTGCGCCATCAAGCTCTTTGATAGTCTGCAGATCACACCCTCGATACAGCAGATTAGTGATGCCTCTGCCACTCGCGGCGCTGACCGCACGGTGTACAGTCTGCGCGCCAAGGCCGCCTTCTAGTCAAGAAGCGCCAGGACTATGGCGCCGAAAAGGCCACCACATGATCCACCGTGAGACGAATGCCGATGGCTTCGCCGATCGCGTGGTCATGGTGGGACGGCACCAGTGCCAACACGGTACGCCCGGATTTCAGGCGTAGAGTGTAGAGGAAGTCGGCACCGCGGAAGGCGCGGCGCTCGATGATGGCCGTCAGGGAGCTGGTATCGTCATGCAGGATGTCGTCCGGGCGTAGCAAGACATTTACAGCCGCACCCTGGCCATACACCATACAACTGCCGCCATCACAGGCGGCCGCCGTCACCCCCTCCAGCAGCCCCAGCTCGATCTCAACCCGGCTATCGCTCACGACCCGCCCCGGCAACAAGACGCCTTCGCCAACAAAATCGGCGACAAAACGGGTGCG
>VGVU01000073.1 GCA_016873905.1 Betaproteobacteria bacterium
TTTTTCAACAAACCCGCCGGCACCTGCCACGCACCAGCGCACATTAGTCCAATTTATCCGTCCGATCAATGCCGCAAGCCGCGTCCCAGCAAATAGACCTCGGTACTCTCGTCACGCGAGGCCTTCGGTTTTCGCGCGGTAACCGCCTTGAATACGCCGCGCATCTGGCGCAGATAATCCTCAAAGCCGGCGCCCTGAAAGACCTTGATCAAGAAGCTCCCCTCCGGACGCAACACCTTCTGGGCAAAATCCAGCGCCATCTCGGCCAAGGCATAACTCTTCGCCTGATCGGACAACAGCACACCCGTCAAGTTGGGGGCAATATCGGAAAGCACAAGATCGACCGGATGGCCGCCCAACCGCGCCAGAAAATCGTCCAGAACGGCATCGCTGGAAAAGTCTCCCTGCAGGAACTCGACGCCCTTGACCGGCTCCATCGGCAACAGGTCAATGGCAAAGACATGACCGTGGCCCTGAAGGCGCTCACTCACGACCTGGCACCAACCCCCTGGCGCACTACCCAGATCAACCACGCGAATGCCTTGGCGCAACAAGCGGTCCTTATCCAGAATCTCCATCAGCTTGAAGGCGGCACGGGAGCGATAACCCGCCTTGGTCGCCATCTGCACATAGTGATCGTTAACATGGCGCTGATGCCAGATATGGGTTTTTGCGCTGCGCTTCACGATGCGACCGAACTCCTCGGGTAAAATGGGGGCATGAATGCTTCTGCCGCGACAACACTGACTCCGCAACAGCGGAAATTTCTCCGTGCCCAGGCCCACGGGCTGAAGCCCGTCGTCATGATTGGCAACCAGGGGCTCACCGAGGCCGTGATCCAGGAAGCACACCGCTCGCTCGCCGCCCACGAACTGATCAAGATTCGCGTTCTGGGTGATGACCGTGCCGTCCGCGAGACATGGTTAGCCGAGATCTGTGCCGCCACGGGCGCTGCCCCGGTCCAGCACATCGGCAAACTATTGCTCATTTATCGTCCGGCAGACACGCCACGACTGCAATTACCGTGACTTGGCAACGAGGGCCAGACCGAGCAGGCTCTCGATCAGATAGACCACGCTGGACACCCCGTGCCAGGTCTCAAAACGGTCACGGAAGAGGCTCTCCATGACATCCTTGGGCATCGCCTCGGCCTTCAGTTCCGCGAGGATCGGCTGAATGCCGAAGTATTGCGCCAGGGTCAACAGCAGCATGGTCAGGGCAATCCAGAAGGCGGCCTGTTTAAAGGCCTGAGCGCCTGAAACCTGTAAACGCGAGAGCAACAAGCCGATACCGCAGGCCATCCCAACCCAGCCCATGCCGGCAAACATCTTGCCGGCCAGCAGCCCGGCCAGGGCCCGATCCTCAGGGAGACTGTGAAACAACAACGGCGCCACCAGATAGCCCACCGCCCACAGGCCACCGACCCACAGAGCCACGGCCCACGCCGAGATCATCTGGCCTAGACGCATGACCGGTCAGATGTAATGCACATCAAGAATCTCGAAATGGCGCACGCCGCCAGGGGCCTGAACATCGGCCACATCGTCGGCATACTTGCCAATCAAGGCCCGCGCAATCGGCGAGCTCACCGACACCTTGCCCTCTTTGATGTTGGCCTCATCCTCACCGACGATCTGGTAACGCACCTCTTCGCCCGTCGCGGCATCGACCAACTCCACCGTTGCGCCAAAAACGATACGGCCCTCGGCATCCAGATGCCGCGGGTCGATGATCTGGGCATTGGACAGTTTGCCTTCCAGTTCCTTGATACGCCCCTCGATAAAGCCCTGACGCTCTTTCGCCGCATCGTACTCGGCGTTTTCGGACAAATCCCCGTGCGAGCGCGCCTCAGCGATCGCGGCGATCACCGTCGGGCGCTCAACGGATTTCAGATGTTGCAACTCGTTGCGCAGCAGATCGGCACCGATCACAGTCAGCGGCACCTTGTTCATACCGCCCCCTCTTCCAGTTGACGATGCAGCGACTGCAGGTCATAGACGCTGATCTCGCGCCGCTCCTTCATGCCCTGACAGGCCGCCAACGCCCCGGCCAGCGTGGTGTAGTAAGGCACATTGGCGGCCATCGCGCCGGTGCGAATGGAGGCCGAATCCTTGGCCCCGCGCTTGTCCTCGACCACATTAACGATCAAGGCCACATCGTGGTTTTTGATCATATCGACAATGTGCGGCCGGCCCTCGCCCACCTTGTTCACCCGCGTCACCGGGAAACCCGCGGCCTGGATGGCCGTGGCTGTGCCCTTGGTGGCATGGAGATTAAATCCGAGTTCGATCAACAACTTGGCAACCTCGGCCACGCGCGGATGCTCGGCATCGCGTACCGACAGGCAGACATTGCCCGAGCGCGGCAGTTTGACGCTAGCGGCATATTGCGACTTCAGGAAGGCCTCGCCAAAGCATCCGGAAACCCCCATCACCTCGCCCGTCGAGCGCATCTCAGGCCCCAGCAGGGGGTCAACGCCCGGAAACTTGCGGAACGGGAAGACGGCTTCCTTGACCGAGAAATACGGCGGAATGATCTCGCGGGTCACGCCCTGGTCACGCAAACTGCGGCCGGTCATGCAGCGCGCCGCCACCTTGGCCAGCGGCCGACCCGTGGCCTTGGAGACAAAGGGCACGGTGCGCGAGGCACGCGGGTTCACCTCCAGCACATACACCGCCGCCTTGTCGCCTTCACCCTGAATGGCAAACTGCACATTCATCAGACCAATCACATTCAGGGCCCGCGCCATGGCCACGGTCTGCCGGCGGATCTCATCCTGCAAACTATCGGGCAGCGAATACGGCGGCAAGGAACACGCCGAGTCACCAGAGTGAATACCCGCCTGCTCGATATGTTCCATGATGCCGCCCATGACCACATCCTGGCCGTCACACAGGGCATCGACATCAATCTCGATGGCGTCATTCAAGAAGCGGTCGAGCAACACCGGGGAGTCATTCGAGACCTTGACCGCTTCGCGCATGTAGCGCTGCAGGTCGGCCTCTTCGTGGACGATCTCCATGGCTCGGCCACCCAACACATAGCTTGGCCGCACCACCAGCGGATAACCAATCTCCTGCGCCAAACGCAGGGCCTCGGCCTCAGCACGCGCCGTGCGATTGGGCGGCTGACGCAAGCCCAGCGCATTGAGCAATTTCTGGAAGCGTTCGCGATCTTCTGCGGCGTCGATCATGTCCGGCGAGGTGCCGATGATGGGCACCCCATTCTTTTCCAGATCACGCGCCAGTTTTAGTGGCGTCTGGCCACCATACTGGACGATCACGCCCTTGGGCTTTTCGATCCGCACGATCTCCAGCACATCCTCCAGCGTCACCGGCTCGAAATACAGGCGATCCGAGGTGTCATAGTCGGTCGATACCGTCTCCGGGTTGCAATTGACCATGATGGTTTCATAGCCGTCCTCGCGACAGGCCATGGCCGCATGGACGCAGCAATAATCAAACTCGATG
The DNA here is from genome assembly GCA_016873905.1 of Betaproteobacteria bacterium. Classification (GTDB taxonomy): domain Bacteria; phylum Pseudomonadota; class Gammaproteobacteria; order Burkholderiales; family Thiobacillaceae; genus QYQG01. Next base: position 3,471 of record VGVU01000073.1, read on the forward strand.
CCCTGACCAATACGGTTGGGACCACCACCGAGCACCATGATCTTGTCACGCTGGGTCGGCTGCGCCTCGCACTCCTCCTCGTAGCAGGAGTACAGATAGGCGGTAGAAGTCGAGAATTCAGCGGCACAGGTATCCACCCGCTTGTACACGGGGTTGACGCCCAGTTCCCAGCGGCGCGCCCGCACAGCGTGCTGGTCAGTGCCCAGCAGAGTCGCCAGGCGGCGGTCAGAGAAACCGGCCCGCTTGAGCTGATACAAGGCATCGCGTTCGAGGGCATGCAAGGCCTGGCCGCGCACGCCATCTTCCTGACGCACCAGATCGGCAATCTGAACCAGGAACCATGGATCGATCTTCGAATAGCCAAACACCTCATCCACAGTCAGGCCAATACGGAAGGCATCTGCCACATAAAAGAGACGGTCAGCACCCGGGTTGCCCATCTCTGAAACGATGACATCGCGCTCGCGGGTCTTTTCATCAAGCCCGTCCACACCGGTTTCCATGCCCCGCAGGGCCTTTTGCAACGACTCCTGGAAGGTACGGCCCATGGCCATCACCTCACCCACCGACTTCATCTGCGTGGTCAGGCGGTCGTTGGCCTGCGGAAATTTTTCGAAGGCAAAGCGGGGAATCTTGGTGACGACATAGTCGATGGACGGTTCAAACGAGGCTGGCGTCGCGCCGCCGGTAATCTCGTTCTGCAGCTCGTCCAGGGTATAGCCTACCGCCAGCTTGGCCGCGACCTTGGCGATCGGGAAGCCGGTAGCCTTGGAGGCCAAGGCCGAAGAACGCGAGACGCGCGGATTCATCTCGATCACCACCATGCGACCATCGTTCGGATTGATCGAGAACTGCACATTCGAGCCGCCGGTATCAACGCCGATCTCACGTAACACGGCAATCGAGGCATTGCGCAGGATCTGATATTCGCGGTCGGTCAAGGTCTGCGCCGGGGCCACGGTGATGGAATCGCCGGTGTGCACACCCATCGGGTCGAGGTTCTCGATCGAACAGATGATGATGCAGTTGTCCTTGTGATCGCGCACCACCTCCATCTCGTACTCTTTCCAGCCGAGCAAGGACTCCTCGATCAGGAGCTCATGGGTGGGCGAGGCCTCGAGGCCGCGTTCGCAGATCTCGACGAACTCTTCCATGTTGTAGGCAATACCACCGCCGCTCCCGCCCATCGTAAACGAGGGCCGGATAATGGTCGGGAAACCGACCACCGCCTGAACCTGCAGGGCCTCGACCATGGAATGGGCAATGCCGGAGCGCGCCGAACCCAGGCCAATCTTGGTCATGGCCTGCTTGAACTTCTCCCGGTCCTCGGCCTTATCAATGGCGTCGCGCTTGGCTCCGATCATCTCCACGCCAAACTGCTCCAGAACACCGTTGGAGGCCAGATCGAGCGCACAGTTCAGCGCGGTCTGACCGCCCATGGTCGGCAGCAAGGCATCAGGGCGTTCCTTTTCAATGATCTTCGCGACCGTCTGCCAGTTAATCGGCTCGATGTAGGTCGCATCGGCCATCTCCGGGTCGGTCATGATGGTCGCCGGATTGGAGTTGACCAGGATGACGCGATAGCCCTCTTCCTTGAGCGCCTTGCAGGCCTGGGCGCCGGAGTAATCAAACTCGCAGGCCTGACCGATGATGATCGGGCCGGCGCCAATAATAAGAACGGACTGAATATCTGTGCGCTTAGGCATGTTTGGACTCCTGCATCATGCGCACGAAGCGATCAAATAAATAACTCACATCATGGGGGCCTGGGCTGGCCTCCGGGTGACCCTGGAAGCTGAAGGCCGGCACATCGGTGCGGACAATGCCCTGCAGCGAACCGTCGAACAGCGATTTGTGGGTGGCGCGAAGATTGGCCGGCAAGCTGTCCGCATCAACGGCAAAACCGTGGTTCTGGCTGGTAATCAAGACCCGCTTCGTGTCCAGATCCTGGACCGGATGGTTGGCTCCATGATGACCAAACTTCATCTTTATCGTCCGGGCACCGGAGGCCAGCGCCAATAACTGATGACCCAGGCAGATGCCCATGGTCGGGACCTTGGCAGAGAGAATTTCCTGAATGGCGCGAATAGCGTAATCGCAAGGCGCCGGATCGCCGGGCCCGTTGGACAACAAGACACCATCGGGGCGCATCGCCAACACCTCGGCGGCCGGAGTCTGCGCCGGCACAATGGTAAGACGACAGCCGCGCGCGGCCACCATGCGCAGGATATTGCGCTTGACGCCATAGTCATAGACGACCACATGATGCGGGAGCTCGGGGTTCGAGACAAAACCCTGACCCAGAACCCACTCCCCCTCTACCCAGGACTCAACCTGAGTCCGCGTGACCACCTTGGCCAGATCCAGCCCATTGAGGCCAGGGAAAGCGCGAGCCAACTCCATCGCCTTGGACTCATCCAGCGAACCGGCGAGCACACAACCATTTTGCGCACCTTTTTCGCGCAGGATACGGGTCAGGCGGCGGGTATCAATACCGGCGATACCCACGACATTCCGGCTCCGAAGATATTCATCCAGGGGCTGCGTGGAACGAAAATTGCTGAGGGTCAGCGGAAGGTCACGAATAACCAAGCCCGCCGCATGAACTTGCGGCGATTCCTCATCTTCCGGATTGGTGCCGACATTACCAATGTGCGGATAGGTCAGGGTCACGATCTGCCTTGAATAGGAGGGATCGGTGAGGATCTCCTGATATCCCGTCAAAGCCGTGTTGAACACCACCTCGCCGACGCCAACGCCCACGGCGCCAATAGAATAGCCCTTGAAAACCGATCCATCGGCGAGCGCGAGGAGGGCGGGGGTTTTACTAGACAAGGGAGCTCCTGATTCAGATATAACAAACGGGAGGCGCGGCAAC
>VGVU01000074.1 GCA_016873905.1 Betaproteobacteria bacterium
GGCACATGATGCAGGGTCATCGAGGTGTAGATCAGGTCAAAACGCTGCGCTGGCAGCGGATCGTTCATCAGATCGAGGCGGCAGGTCTGCATCTCGGCGCGGGCCTCATGAGCGGCGATCTTTTCCTCCAGGACCTCCAACATCCCCGCCGAACTGTCGGCCAGGGTCATCGGCCCCACGCGGCCGCGCAACGGAAAACTGAGCAGGCCCGTGCCGCACCCGTAATCGAGCACCGTCATCTCCCGATGCAAAGGCACCTCCGCCGCAATCGCCTCGGCGATCCGCTGCGCGCGTTCCTGAAAAACGGGATTTGCATCCCACGCCCGCGCCTTGTCGTCAAAATGGCTCATGACCTGCCCCGCTCAAAATAAAGACGCGGAGCATAGTTCGGGACAGGCAGCGGATTCAAGCCTTCCTGCGTTAACATTTCAACATATCCACGACGAGACCCGAGATGCGCTACTGGTTAATGAAATCTGAACCCTCCGATTACAGCATCGACGACTTGGTACGCGACAGGCGGGTCGCGTGGTATGGCGTGCGCAACTACCAGGCACGCAATTTCATGCGCGACCAGATGCAGGTCGGCGACAAAGTGCTTTTTTATCATTCTTCGTGCCCGCAACCGGGCATCGTCGGGCTGGCCGAGGTGTGCACCGCCGCCTTTCCCGACGCCACCCAGTTTGACCCCGCGCACAAATACTTCGACCCCAAGGCCACGCCCGAGACCCCGCGTTGGTTCAATGTTGAGGTTGCCCTGACCCAAAAGACCCGCTTGATGCCGCTGAGCGAGATTCGCGGTTACCCGGCACTGGAACGGATGCGCATCCTGCAAAAGGGCAATCGGCTGTCCATCACCCCGGTGGATCCGGATGAGTGGGCCTTTATCGTGGGACAGCTATGAGCTTTATCGTCGCCCTCCTCGCCCTGGGTCTGGTCTCTGGTTTCATTGCCGGTCTCCTCGGCGTGGGCGGCGGGCTGGTGATGGTGCCGGTGCTGGTAGTGCTGTTTGCGCAACAGGGCTTTGATCCGGCCTGGTACATGCATCTGGCGCTGGGCACTTCGCTGGCGGTAATTGTGCTGACCTCCATCTCCAGCCTGCGCGCCCATCACGCCCACGGCGCGGTGCGCTGGGACACCGTACGGCGCATCGCACCCGGCATTGTCCTCGGCACGCTACTGGGAGCCCTTGCGGCACGGTACCTGTCCGATTTCAGCCTGCGCCTGTTTTTTGTCGCCTTCCTGTTTTACGCCGCGACCCAGATGCTTCTGGAATTGAGGCCCCGGGCGCAACGCGATTTTCCCGGTTGGCCGGGGATGACCGCAGCCGGCACGATCATCGGCCTGGTGTCGTCCTGGGTGGGGATCGGCGGTGGCACGCTGTCGGTGCCGTTTCAGCTTTGGTGCAATGTGAGACTGCACGAGGCCATCGGCACCTCCGCAGCGATTGGTTTTCCGATCGCGGTGGCCGGCGCCATCGGCTATGGATTCTCGGGTTACGGTGCACCCGGGTTGCCGGCCGGGAGCCTCGGTTTTGTGTATCTGCCCGCGCTGGCCGGTATTGCCGCCGCCAGTTGGATAAGCGCCCCTCTGGGGGCAAAACTCGCCCACCGCCTGCCGGTCAAAAAACTCAAGCGCATCTTCGCGCTCCTCCTGTATGCGCTGGGTGTGCGCATGGCGTTATCGCTCGCATCATGAGCCCATACTCCGATGTCTTATCAAGAATTGACAAGGCTTGTAAAGAAAGCGGGCGCTCACATTTTGCGCCCGTCCTGATCGCCGTCAGCAAGACGCAGCCGGCAGAACGACTGGCCGAACTGGCACAGCTGGGCCAGCGCGATTTTGGCGAAAGCTATGTTCAAGAGGCGTTGCCCAAGCGCGAGGCGCTGGCCGCCTTGGGATGGGCGAACCGGGGGCTGATCTGGCACTTCATCGGCCCCATCCAGAGTAACAAGACGCGGCCGATCGCCGAACACTTTGACTGGGTGCACAGCGTGGATCGCCTGAAGATTGCCGAGCGCCTGTCGGCCCAGCGGCCTGCCGGATTGCCGCCACTGAATGTCTGCCTGGAGGTCAATATCAGCGGCGAGACCAGCAAGGGTGGGGGGCTGCCCGCTGAATTGCCCGCCCTGGCGCAGGCGGTCGCAAGGCTGCCGCATCTGCGTCTGCGCGGGCTGATGGCCATCCCCGCGCCCAGCGCCGATCCGGCGACGCAACGCGCCGCGTTTCGCCATTTGCGGCAACTTCTGAAACAATTACGCACCCTGGATCCGGACCTGGATACCTTGTCGATGGGCATGAGCGACGATCTGGAGGCGGCGATTGCTGAGGGTGCCACGCATCTGCGCATTGGCACGGCCCTGTTTGGGGCACGAACATACACAGAACGGACTGACACATGAAGATTGGATTTTTGGGTGGCGGCAACATGGCTGCCGCAATGATCGGCGGCCTGCATCAGGGTCACACGATCGTGGTGGTCGAGCCGGATGCGGCAAAAGGGGCCGCGCTGGCCGAACGCTATGGCATTGCGACCGAGACCGCACCGGCCGCGCTGTTCGATTGCGAGGTGATCGTACTGGCGGTCAAGCCGCAACAACTGCGTACCGCGTTGTCCGGCTGGCCGGCCTTGCGCCCGGAACAACTGGTGATCTCGGTCGCTGCAGGCGTACGCGCCGCCGACATCGCTCGCTGGCTGAGCGGCCATCCGGCGATCGTCCGTTGCATGCCCAACACCCCGGCGCTGGTAGGGGCCGGCATCACCGGCCTCTTTTCCCTGCCCGGCGTGAGCAGCACCCAGCGCACCGCCGCCGACACCATCCTCGGGGCCGTTGGGCCGGTCGTCTGGGTCGATGCGGAAGCGCAGATCGACGCCGTCACCGCCATCTCCGGCAGCGGCCCGGCCTATGTCTTTCTCTGCATCGAGGCGCTCGAGGCGGCCGCCCGCGGCTTGGGACTGGCCGCCGACACGGCAAGGCAACTGGCACTGCACACCTTCCTCGGCGCCGCACGGCTGGCCGTGGAAGACGGCAGTGACCCCGCCGAACTGCGCGCCCGCGTGACCTCCAAAGGCGGCACCACCGAGCGCGGCGTAGCGGCACTGGAGGCAGCCGATGTACGGGCCGCCTTCCGACAGGCCGCACGGGATGCCGCCGCCCGGGCCAACGAGATGGGCGACCTGTTTGGCAAGGAATAGGATGCTGATCGAGGCCCTGCAATTTCTGATTCACACCCTGTTTGGCCTGGTCGCTACGGCCTTCTGGCTGCGTTTTTATCTGCAATGGGCGCGCGTGCCGTTCCACCACCCCTTTGCCCAGTTCGTCATTCGGGTCACCGATTTCGCCGTCCGACCGTTGCGCCGCGTCATACCCGGGCTGTTTGGCCTGGACTGGAGCAGCCTGCTGCCCTTCCTGTTCATCGAGATCCTCGCCGTCGCCTTAATTGAACTGCTGAGCGGCTTTCCCTTCAGCATCGCCGGCGCGAGTGTGCTGTCCAGCCTGCTGTTGCTGGGAATCGCCGCCGCCCTCCGGCTCGTATTGCAGACCTTTGTCATTCTGGTCATCGGCCAGGCCGTCCTGAGCTGGGTCAGCCCCGTCTCGCCCGCCTCCGCGCTTTTTCATGCCCTCACGGCGCCGATCCTGAACCCGCTGCGGCGCATCATTCCACCCCTCGCTGGCGGCGTGGATCTGTCGCCCATCGCCGCCTTCATCCTGATCCAGCTGGTGCTGATGCTGCCCGTCACCCTGCTTGAACAAAGCGCCCGCGCCATGCTGTGATGGACGCGTTGCCCGTCTGGCTGAAGGCCGCCGACGATCAGTCCAGCCTCCTAGCGATTCACGCGCAACCGGGCGCGGCGCGCTCGGAGGTCGCCGGGGTTCATGGCGATACCCTGAAGATCCGCATCCAGGCCCGGCCCGTCGAAGGCGCGGCCAATGCCGCCTTGCTGACCTTTCTGGCCAGGCAACTGGGTATTCCCAAGTCCTCACTGACGCTCATCGCGGGAGAGGCCAGCCGCAGCAAACGCGTACGCGTCGCGCTCGCGGCGGAAACGGTCTTGGCGCGGCTTGAGGTCCAGCCTAAAGCAGGATGATGTCGTACTGCTCTTGCGTAAACGCGGTTTCGACCTGCAGCGATACGGGCTTGCCGATGAAATCCGACAACTGCGCGAGGCTCTGCGATTCTTCGTCCAGAAACTGATCAATCACGGTTTGCCCGGCCAGAATACGGAACTCGCTGGCACCGAACTGCCGCGATTCACGCAATACGGCGCGCAGGATCTCGTAGCACACCGTCTGCGCGGTCTTGATCTGGCCGCGCCCCTGACAGGTCGGACAGGCCTCGCACATCTGCCGCGACAGGCTTTCGCGGGTGCGTTTGCGGGTCATTTCCACCAAACCCAGCGCCGAGAATCCGCTCATCGTCGTCCGGGTGCGGTCGCGCTCCATGGCACGACCCAGTTCGGTCAGCACCGCCTCGCGGTGGCTGGTGCTGTCCATGTCGATAAAGTCGATGATGATGATGCCGCCCAGATTGCGTAGCCGCATCTGCCGCGCAATGACCTGCGCGGCCTCCAGATTGGTCTTGAAGATCGTCTCGTCGAAGCTCTTTACGCCAACATAGGCCCCGGTATTCACATCCACCGTAGTCAGCGCCTCGGTCTGGTCGATGATCAGATAACCGCCAGACTTGAGATCGACCCGCCGTGCGAGCGCCTTTTCGATCTCCTCCTCGACGCCGTATAGCTCGAACAAGGGGCGGTCGGCACTGTAATGCGACACCCGATCATGCAGCTTGCTCGTGAAATCCTCGGAAAAGGCCCGCATGCGCTGGTAGGTCTCACGCGAGTCCACCAGGATGCGATCGGTCGATTCATTGGCAATGTCGCGCAAGGCGCGGTGGGCCAGATCCAGTTCCTGAAAGATCGGCGCCGGCCCTTCGCTGGTCGCGGCTCGATTGCGGATGGCATCCCACAAGGTATGCAGATATTCAATGTCAGCCGCCAGCTCCGTGTTGCTGGCATCGGCGGCCTGGGTGCGAATGATGAACCCCCGGCCCATCCCCTCCGGAATCAGGGATTCCAGCCGCGCGCGCAGATTGTCTCGCTCCATGGGATCTTCAATCTTCTGCGACACGCCAATGCGCACCTCCTGCGGCAGAAAGACCAGGCAGCGGCCCGCCAGACTGATCTGGGTCGACAAGCGCGCACCCTTGGTGCCGATCGGATCCTTGATCACTTGTACCAATAGGTTCTGCCCCTCGTGCAGAATCTGCTCGATAGGACGCGGACATTCCTCGCAACGGGCCTCGAGAATATCGCCCACATGCAGGAAGGCGGCGCGCTCCAGACCAATGTCCAGAAAGGCCGACTGCATGCCGGGCAGCACCCGGCTGACCTTGCCCAGATAGACATTGCCGGCAATACCGCGTCCCGCACTGCGCTCAATATGCAGTTCCTGCACCGCGCCCAGGTGCACCACCGCGACCCGCGTCTCCTGCGGGGTCACATTGATTAGAATCTCCTCACTCATGCTGCGTCCAGCCCGAATTGTCGCAATAGCTGCGCAGTTTCGCACAACGGCAGGCCCATGACACCTGAATGACTCCCGCTCAGATGGGCGATAAAGGCGGCCGCCCGTCCCTGGATGCCGTATCCACCGGCCTTGTCGAAGGGTTCACCGCTGGCGATATAGGTCGCAATCTCCGCCTCGTCCAGTACCCGAAAGCGCACCTCGCTTTCTGACACCACCTCCCGCCGCACCCCATCACGAATCACGCAGACCGCCGTCAGTACGCTGTGCGTCCGGCCGGAAAAACGGCGCAACCATTCGGCGGCCTCCGCAACGGATTGCGGCTTGCCGAGGACATGGCCATCCAGCGTCACGGTCGTATCGGCCGCCAAGAGCGGCAGCGCCGGCAGACCCCGCGCCTGGCGGGTGACCTCACCGGCCTCGGCCTTGGCGCGCGCCAGACGAATCACATACGGTCGCGCCGGTTCGGCCCCGAGCGGATCTTCATTCACCGCCGGATCAGGCAGTAACACCGACGGGGCATAGCCGATCTGGCGCAACAACGCCAAACGGCGCGGGCTTTGTGAGGCGAGGTAGAGGGCATTCATGGCCGCACGCTTATTCGCGATGATAGGGGTGGCCCGCCAACAGGCTCGCGGCGCGATACAGCTGTTCAACCAGAAGCACCCGTGCCAACGCGTGTGGCAGGGTCAGCTTTGACAGGGACAATTTAAGCTCGGCGCGTTGCAGGACCTCGGGGCCGTGGCCGTCGGCGCCGCCGATCAGGAGCAGCGTGTCGCGCCCCTCACGCTGCCAGTCGGC
>VGVU01000075.1 GCA_016873905.1 Betaproteobacteria bacterium
ACAAGGGGCAAGCGAGGGCGCGTGCAGATTCATGAAATATCCGGGCTAATGCCATGCTTACTGGTTTCGTCATCCTCTATCTGGTTCTCTCCATCGGCATCGGCATGTACGCCGCGACGCGGGTGCATAACGCGCGGGACTACATCGCCGCCGGGCGTTCGCTGCCGATCTGGATCGTCACGGCCATGGTCTTCGCCACCTGGTTCGGGGCCGAGACGGTGCTGGGCATCCCGGCCACTTTCATGGAGGAGGATCTCGGCGGGCTGATTTCCGATCCGTTCGGCGCCGCACTGTGCCTGATCCTGTTCGGGGTGTTCTTTGCGAGGAAGTTGTATCGCATGAACCTGCTCACCATCGGCGATTTCTACCGTGAACGCTATGACCGCAAGGTCGAGGTGATCACCGGCATCGCGATCGCGCTGTCCTACCTGGGTTGGGTGTCAGCGCAAATCACCGCGCTTGGACTTGTGTTCAGTGTGCTTTCCGACGGCGGGATCACCCAGACGCAGGGCATCCTGATCGGGGCCGCCGTGGTGCTGATGTACACACTGTATGGCGGCATGTGGTCGGTGGCGCTGACCACCTTTTTCCAGATGATTGTCATCGTCATCGGCCTCATCTACATCGCCATGCAACTGGCCGACATGACCGGCGGTGTCGCCCCGGTGATCGAACATGCCGTGGCCAACGAGAAATTTCATTTCTGGCCAGAGCTGAATGCCGTGGCGATGATTGCCTTTATCTCCGGGCTGATCACCATGGGCTTTGGCTCCATCCCGCAACAGGATGTGTTCCAGCGCGCCAATGCCTCAAAAAACGAACAGGTGGCGGTGTGGGGCACGGTGATTGGCGGTGTGGCCTATTTTCTGTTTGCCGCCGTGCCGCTGTTCATGGCCTATTCAGCCAACCTGATCGATCCGGCGCTGGCCGCAAAGTGGCTCGCGGAAGATACCCAAAAACTGCTGCCGGAACTGGTCAAGGGTCATCTGCCGCTCTTCGCGCAGGTGATCTTTTATGGCGCCTTGCTGTCGGTAATCATGTCCACTGCCTCGGGTACCCTGCTCGCGCCCTCCGTCACCCTGTCCGAGAATGTGCTCAAGGGTTTTGTCACCCGCCGTCGGCATCTGTCTGACCGCGATCTCCTGATCATGACCCGCTGGGTGGTCGCCATTTTTGCGGTGCTGGTCACGCTCTACGCCTTGTGGTCGCTGGGCCAGAAAACCGGCATCCACCAGATGGTCGAGAATGCCTACAAGGTGACACTGGTGGTGGCCTTCGTACCGTTGGTTGCCGGGCTGTACTGGCGACGGGCCTCAACCTTGGGCGCCACGCTGGCCATCGGTCTCGGGCTCAGCACCTGGATTCCGCTGGAGGTCGTGTTTCCGGACGGCGAGGGTCCCCTGCCACCCCAATTTGCCGGCTTCCTTATGGCCATGACGGGCATGGTGCTGGGAACCTGGTTACGACCCAGACAGGACCACTAAGGTGAATACACCGCCGCGCTGGCCTCTGCTGCTCTACACCCTGTTCATTGTCTGGGCCAGCCTGTACAGCGAATACGGCTGGAAAAATTTCCCGCCCGACCTGTTCGGCTTTCTGTTCGAACCCCTGCCGCGCTGGATCACCCGCACCGATCTGACCACCAATCTGCTGGTCTATCTGCCGCTGGGCTATCTCCTGCGCCGCCGAGTAGGCCCGCACGCCCATCCCTGGCTGACGGTGTGTGTCGCCGTAGGTGCGGCGGCCGGTCTGAGCCTCACCCTGGAGACCTTGCAACAGGCCCTGCCCATGCGCAACGCCTCGGCGCTGGACCTGACGATCAACACCCTCGGCGCCCTCTGCGGGGCCGTCATCTCACTGCACCATCAACGCTGGCGGCGTGCCCTGCGCGTGCTCGATCATTGGCGCACACGCGTATTCCATCACGGCATGCCCACCCAACTCGGCCTCGGCCTGCTGGCCCTCTGGCTCCTCGCGCAATTCAGCCTGCGTCCCTTACCCGGCATTGGCTGGCTGACCCTGCACCTGCGCCCCATTGATACCCAGCCCGGGAGCCTGAGCGATCTCAATCTCAACTGGTTTCTCGCCCAGTCCCTGGAGATGGTGTGTCTGGGCGCCTTTCTCGCCACCTTGTTGCGCCCTGGCCGCTATGTGGGGGCACTCACCCTGTGTTTCATCTTCGCCTTCCTGGCCAAATTACTGACGGCGACCATCTTGCTCAAATGGACGGCCGTCGGCGGCCTCATGTCGCTTGAGACGCTCGCGGCCTTCTTCTGTGCCTTCTGGTTCTTGTTGCTGCCCTGGGTCTCGCGCCATCGCCGCCCAATCGCCATCATCGGGCTGGTTGTCATCGTCCTCTGGCGTCTCTGGGAAGGCGGCCCACTGCTGTGGCCCAAACACTCCCTCCTCAACCTGGTCGGCCTGGCCGCGACCCTGGCCGCCTGGTGGCCCCTGTTGGGACTGGCCGTTCTGGGGATTCAGGGCAAGGCGGCGGGGGGTGGCGGCAGGCCCAGCCCAACCAACTGACGCTCCAGCTTGGCTACCAGGCTATGGACACTTTGCCGACCCGTATCAAGCACAATATCGGCCACCTCCAAATACAGCGGATGGCGTAGCGCATAGAGTTCAGTCAACTTGGTCAACGGATCTTCCGTCTGGAGCAAGGGCCGATTGCGATCGCCGCGCGTGCGCAAAAACAATTCTGCCGGCGATCCGTGCAGATAGATGACCGTGCCCCGTGCCTTGAGGTGCTGCCGGTTAACCGGGTCGAGAATCGCCCCGCCCCCCGTGGCCAGAACAATGCCGTGCCGCTGTGTCAGTTCATCAATCACCGCAGCCTCGCGGCGGCGGAAGCCCGCCTCACCCTCAATCTCAAAGATCGTCGGGATGGACACCCCGCAACGCGCCACGATCTCGTGGTCGGAGTCAATGCAGTCCATGCCCCGGTTGCGCGCAAGAACACGCCCCAAGGTTGTCTTGCCGGAGCCCATCAGCCCGACAAAGAAGAAATTATCTGCCGCCGTCATGGGGTTATTCTAACCGCCCAGCCTGATGCGAGAGCAAACGCTGCACGGCCTCACTCAGGGCATCGCCTGGCGGGAGCTCGGCCTGAAACGCACGCAGGGCATCCAAGCCCTTGGGGCTGACCGCCGCCTTGACGCGCGGGCGTTGCCAGGCAGCATTGGCCCTGACCCGAAGTTTCATCGCCGTCACCCTCACCCCCGCTGCCGCCATGGCCGCCAGAATGCTGCGCTCCTGAGTGCGCAACCGGGTCGCCACCGAGCCGTTGGCGCATTGCAACCACAGGGTCTCGCCACGCACCCCGGCCACCTGCGTCTGCGCTGCCAGGCGACCCAGCACCCCGGCCAGACACGCCTCCAGTTTCAACAGTCGGCGCGCCTCGGGCAACAACACGGCCAGTTCCCGCTCGGCGGCGAGGCATTGTTGCGCTTTGACCAAATGGGTCTTCATAAAGAAGTGACAGCGGGGATTGAAAGGAGAAAAACGGCCCTCATGGTAACATTCCCGTTCTGCTTGGCGCTGGCCACCACCCTACTGAGATCACCCCATGTTGCCCGATATCTTCAAAAAACTCTTTGGTAGCCGCAACGATCGTCTGCTCAAGCAATATCGCAGCAGCATTGTTGCCATCAACGCCCTGGAGGCCCGCTTCGCCGCCCTGTCTGACGAGGCCTTGCGCGGCATGACCGAAGAATTCAAGGCCCGTTTCGCCAAGGGCGAGACGCTTGATGCCCTGCTGCCCGAGGCCTTTGCCACCGTGCGCGAGGCGGCAAAGCGGGTGCATGGCATGCGCCATTACGATGTGCAGATGATCGGCGGCATCACGCTCCACCAAGGCAAGATTGCCGAGATGCGCACTGGCGAGGGCAAGACCCTGGTCGCCACCCTGCCCGCCTATCTCAATGCCCTGACGGGCCGCGGTGTGCATGTCATTACCGTCAACGATTACCTGGCCAGCCGCGACGCTGACTGGATGGGCCGTATCTACGGCTTTCTTGGCCTGAGCACGGGCGTCATCCTGTCGCAGCAATCGCAGGAGGACAAACAGGTCGCCTACGCCGCCGACATCACCTACGGCACCAATAACGAATTCGGCTTCGACTACCTGCGTGACAACATGGTGTACACGCCGCCCCAACGCGTGCAACGCGGTTTGGCCTACGCCATCGTTGACGAGGTGGACTCCATTCTTATCGACGAGGCGCGTACTCCGCTGATCATTTCCGGCCAGGCCGATGACAATGTGGCGATGTATCAGCAGCTCAATGTCGTACCGCCACACCTGACCCGCCAGGATCACGAATTCAAGAATGACGACCCCAAGGAAAAGCACTGCGCCCTGGGCGACTACATCGTTGACGAAAAGGCGCGCAGCGTCATCCTCACCGAACAAGGGCACGAAAAGGTCGAGGCCATCCTCACCGAACTGGGCCTGTTGCCCGAAGGTGGCAGCCTCTATGACGCGCACAACATTGCGCTCATGCACCATGTCTATGCCGCCCTGCGCGCCCATGTCCTGTTCCACCGCGATCAACACTATGTCGTGCAAAACAACGAGGTCACCATCGTTGATGAATTCACCGGTCGCCTGATGTCCGGCCGGCGTTGGTCGGACGGTCTGCACCAGGCCGTCGAGGCCAAGGAAGGCGTCGCCATCCAGCGCGAAAACCAGACCCTCGCCTCCATCACCTTCCAGAACTACTTCCGCATGTACGGCAAGCTCGCCGGCATGACCGGCACCGCCGACACCGAGGCCTACGAATTCCAGCAAATCTACAATCTGGAAACCGTGGTCATTCCCACCAATCGCCCCATGGTGCGCGACGACCGCAACGATCTGGTCTACCGCACCAGTGCCGAAAAATGGCACGCCGTGATTGCTGACCTGCGCGACTGTCACCAGCGCGGCCAACCCGTGCTGGTCGGTACCACCTCGATTGAGATCAACGAATTCCTCTCGGCCCTGCTCAAAAAAGAGGGCCTGCCGCATCAAGTCCTCAACGCCAAACAGCACGAACAAGAGGCGCATGTGATTACCCAGGCCGGCCTGCCCGGCGCCATCACCATCGCCACCAACATGGCCGGTCGCGGTACCGACATCGTGCTGGGTGGCAACATCCACAAGGAACTCGACCAGCTGGCCAACGATCCCGCTGCACTAGAGGCGCGCAAGGCCGAGTGGCAGACGGTGCACAACGCCGTACTGGCCGCGGGCGGTCTGCACATCATCGGCACCGAACGCCACGAATCGCGCCGTGTCGACAACCAGTTGCGCGGCCGCGCCGGCCGTCAGGGCGACGCCGGCTCCTCGCGTTTCTACCTGTCGCTCGAAGATCCGCTGATGCGCATCTTTGGCGGTGACCGGCTCGGCGCCATCATGGCCCGCCTCAACATGCCCGAGGGCGAGGCCATCGAGCACACCATGGTCAATCGCTCACTCGAATCGGCGCAGCGCAAAGTCGAGCAACGCAACTTCGACATCCGCAAGCAACTGCTCGAATATGACGATGTCGCCAATGACCAGCGCAAAGTCATCTACCAGCAACGCAACGAACTGCTTGAGGTACAGGATGTCTCTGCCGGCATCCGTGGCATGCGCGAGCAAGTGCTCAGCACCCTGTTCGGCCTTCATGTCCCGGCCGGAAGCCTCGTCGAACAATGGGATCTTGCCGGCCTGGAGACCGCGCTCAAGGGTGAATACCTCCTGGATCTCCCCCTGCAGAATTGGGTCGCCGGTGACGACAGCCTCGACGAAGAGGGCCTGCGCAACAAGATCCTCGCCGCCGCCGATGCCGTCTATGCCGAAAAAGAGGACTTGGCGGGCGAAAACCTGCGGGCCTTCGAACATGGCCTGCTCCTGCAAAATATCGACAGTCATTGGCGCGAACACCTCGCCGCCATGGATCACCTGCGCCAAGGCATCCACCTCCGCGGCTATGCGGCCAAAAACCCCAAGCAGGAATACAAACGCGAGGCCTTCGAATTGTTCGAGGCCATGCTCGACACCATCAGCCGCGAGGTCACTCAACTCACCCTCACTGTCCAGATTCGGACCGAGGCCGATGTTGAGGCCGTCACCCCGCACGACACGCTCAGCAACCTGCAATACCAGCATGCTGAATTCAACGCCACCGCCGGAGAGGACTCCGCCACGGCCGCCGACCCTGCACCGGCGGCTGCACCGCCCATCCAGCGCGACGGTCCCAAGGTCGGCCGCAACGACCCCTGCCCCTGCGGCTCCGGGAAAAAATACAA
>VGVU01000076.1 GCA_016873905.1 Betaproteobacteria bacterium
CCCTGCAGTCGCTGCCTCGCATCGAACTGACCGAGACCCTGGCCACCGCCCCTGAGCTTCCCTGGCAGCCGGCACCGGCCGTGCAGGCCGAGCGCCGCGATGCCGTTCCGTACGCCCGTCTGGCCGCACATCTGAGTCATTATCCGGGCCCCACCGTGCTGGTGGCCGAGAGTCTGGGTCGGCGCGAGACGCTGGCCAATGTCCTCGCCGAACAGGGTATTGCCACGGTCGTGCAGGAAGGCCATGTCCTGGATGCCCAGAGCCTGAATGGGCGTGAAAACGCGGATACGCAGGCCACCCTGATCCTGACCACCGGCCCCTTGGCGACCGGTTTTGTTGATCGCCGTTCCGGCCTCTGCCTGCTCACCGAGACCGAGCTGTACGCCCGCGCCTCGCAGCCGCGCCGTGGTCGCGAGGCCCGCAAGAGCCCTGTCGAGGGCCTGATCCGCGATCTGTCCGAGCTCAAGATTGGCGATCCCGTCGTGCATACCGAGCATGGCATTGGCCGTTATCTGGGTCTGACCACCCTCAATCTGGGCGAAGGTGACGAGGAGTTGCTGCATCTGGAGTACGCCAAGGGCGACAAATTGTTTGTTCCCGTCGCCCATCTGCACCTCATCGCCCGCTATCTGGGCGCGGACCCGGAACACGCCCCCCTGCACGCACTCGGTAGCCCACAATGGGAAAAGGCCAAGCGCCGCGCCCAGGAAAAGGCCCGTGACACCGCCGCCGAACTGCTCAATCTGTACGCCCTGCGCGCGGCGCGCGAGGGCTATCGTTTTGACTGGCGCGAGAGCGAAATGGAGACCTTCGCCGAGGGCTTTGGTTTTGACGAGACCCCGGATCAGGCCGCGGCCATTGAGGCCGTCCTGACCGACATGCGCTCCGGCCAGCCGATGGATCGCCTGGTCTGCGGCGATGTCGGCTTCGGCAAGACCGAGGTTGCCCTGCGCGCGGCCTTTGCGGCCGTGGCCGACAACAAACAGGTGATTGTGCTGTGCCCCACCACGCTGCTTGCCGAACAACACTTCCAGACCTTTTCTGACCGTTTCTCTGACCTGCCGGTGCGGATTGCAGAGCTCTCGCGCTTTCGTTCCAGCAAGGAGATCAACGCCGCCCTCGCTGGGTTGGCCAAGGGCAGCGTCGATATCGTCATCGGGACCCACAAGCTGTTGCAGCCGGATGTGCGCCTCGCCCGTCTTGGCCTGGTCATCATCGACGAAGAGCACCGCTTCGGGGTGCGCCAGAAGGAGGCCCTGCGCAGCCTGCGGGCCGAGGTCGATTGTCTGGCCCTCACCGCCACGCCCATTCCCCGCACCCTGGCCATGTCGCTGGAAGGCATCCGCGACTTCTCGGTCATTACCACCGCGCCCTCCAAGCGACTGGCCATCAAGACCTTTGTCCAGCCCGAGTCGGATGGCCTGATCCGCGAGGCGGTCCTGCGCGAACTCAAGCGCGGCGGACAGATCTATTTCCTGCATAACGAGGTAGAAACCATCCAGGCCATGCGCGTTCGACTGGAACAGTTGCTGCCGGAGGCGCGCATCGAGGTGGCCCACGGGCAGATGCCGGAGCGTGATCTGGAACATGTGATGCGCGACTTTTATCACCAGCGTTTCAACCTGCTGCTGTGCACCACCATCATCGAGACGGGCATCAATGTGCCGACCGCCAACACCATCCTCATGCATCGCGCGGATAAATTTGGTCTCGCCCAGTTGCACCAGTTGCGCGGTCGCGTTGGCCGTTCGCACCATCAGGCCTATGCCTATCTGCTGACGCCGCCCGGCGAGGCCAGCATCACGCGCCAGGCGCACAAGCGGCTGGAGGCGATTTGCCAGATGGAAGAACTGGGCTCCGGTTTTCACCTCGCCATGCAGGATCTGGAGATCCGCGGCGCGGGCGAGGTTCTGGGCGAATCGCAGAGCGGCGAGATGCAGGAGGTTGGCTTCAACCTGTACAGCGACATGCTGACCCAGGCGGTCGAGGCCCTGAAATCCGGCCAGCAACCGGATATGGATGCCCCCCTGGCGGTGACAGCCGAGATCAATCTGCACCTGCCGGCGCGCTTGCCCGATGCCTATTGCAACGATGTGCATGAGCGCCTGGTCCTCTACAAGCGCCTCGCCAGTTGTGGTGATGAGTCTTCCCTGAATGAGCTCAAGGAAGAAATGATCGACCGTTTTGGCCTGCTCCCGGAGCCGAGCGAGGTCTTGTTGGCCGCGCACCGCTTACGTATCCGCATTCAGCCCTTGGGTATTCGTCGCCTGGACGCCAGCGAGACCGGACTTGTGGTGCAGTTTGTGCCCAAACCGCCCATTGACCCGATGCGTATCATCACCCTCATTCAGACCCGCCGCGACTGCAAGCTGGCCGGTCCCGACCGCATCCGCATCAGCCTCGCCTGTCCGGGTTTTGCGGAACGGCTGGCGGCGATAGAATCCCTCATCAAGGCCTTAAGCTAGCCTTTAAGTTGGCCTTTACGCCCGATCCGATCCGACAACTGGAGCCCCGCATGGAAACCCTTACCCTCAACATCTCCGGCATGACCTGCATGGGCTGCTCCAGCAGCGTCGAGCGCAAACTCGCCGCTCAGCCCGGTGTTACCCATGTCAAAGTGGATCTGGGCGCGGGCCAGGCCGAGGTCGGCTACGACCCACAACAGACCACGCCGGATACCCTCAAGCAGGTCTTGCGTGCCGCCGGTTGGGGCGTCGCCTGACCCGCACGCGGGCTACCACGCAGGCAATTCCTTCTTGCTTTCCTTGCTGAGGGCCTTCAGATAGTTCTCATGCGCCTCCAGCTCGGAGGGGTCAGGCTCAATCACCCGTAGCTTGATGTCGCTCACGCCGGTCAATTTGAAGGCCTGCGGGGCCATGATGACCGGGTCGATGGCCAAGGTTTCCTGACCGCGCGTCATGGCCAGCCAGACCTCGGCGAGGAGCTCGGAGTCGAGCAAGGCGCCGTGATATTCGCGCCCGGAGTTATCCACGCCATAACGGCGACACAGGGCATCAAGGTTGTTCTTCTGCCCCGGATGCAGTTGCCGCGCCATCTTCAAGGTATCGACCACCCCCTGCGTGCAGGCGGACAAGACCCCGCGCTCCAGACGGCCCAGTTCGGCATTGAGAAAACCCAGGTCGAACGGGGCGTTGTGGATGATCAGTTCAGCGGCATCGACAAAGGCCAGGAAGGCATCAACTTGTTCGGCAAAACGGGGCTTATCGGCCAGAAACTCGTTGGACAGGCCATGCACGGCCTGGGCACCGGGATCGACCTCACGCTCCGGATTGAGATAGACATGGTAGGTACGACCGGTCGGCCGCCGATCGACCATCTCGACCGCACCAATCTCGATGACACGGTGCCCCAGGGCCGGGTCCAGCCCGGTGGTTTCGGTATCCAGAACAATACGGCGCATCAGACCCCCTGCCCGCACGGAACGCCCTGATTGGCGAGCCGGTCAGCGGCCTCATTGCCCGGGTGTCCAGCGTGGCCCTTAACCCAGTGCCAGCTCACCTGATGCGCCGCCACCGCCGCATCCAGGCGTTGCCAAAGATCCTGATTCTTGACCGGCTGACCCGCTGCCGTGCGCCAACCGCGCCGTTTCCAACCCTGAATCCACTCGGAGATGCCCTTCTGGACGTATTGCGAGTCGGTATGCACATGAATCTCGCAGCGGCGCGTAATGGCGGCCAGCCCCTCGATCACGGCGAGAAGCTCCATGCGATTGTTCGTCGTGACGGCCTCACCGCCGCAGAGCTCCCGGCGGTGCTCGCCATATTGCAACAACACCCCCCAGCCGCCGGGGCCCGGATTCCCCTTGCAGGCGCCATCGGTATACATATCTACACGCCCACCGCGGTCAGGCGTCGTTTCCGTATTGCTCATTTCTGTCGGACTCGTTTCTTAATCATTGCGCGCGTCTTTCATCGGTTGATTCTGTTGCACCGGCCCACCGCTCGGTGCCAGTATCGGCGGGGCCTTCCAGGCCGCGCTGCGGCGCGGAGCCAACAGGCGCACCCCGGCTACCCGCTTGACCGCATGCAACATGTACACACCCCCGCCCAGGGCCCACCAGCGGTCACCCGCCGCCTCCAGACAGCGAAAGCGTTGCGGCCAACCGGGCCGATTGATCGGCGGAGCATAACAGCCCATGCGCCCAGCCACGATCTCAAACCCCAGCAAGGCCAACCAATCCTTGACCCGAGCCAGGCGCAGAAACTGGCCACTCCGCCAGGGATCGCGCTTCCCGTGCAACATGCGGCGTAAGCCCCAGAGGCTGACCGGATTGAAGCCGGTAATCAACACCCGGCCCTCGGGGCGCAGGACCCGCTCGACCTCGCGGAGCACCTGATGGGGATAGCTGGAGAACTCCAGCACATGCGGACACGCCACCAGATCCAGACTTTGCGCGGCAAATGGCAGCATCTCAGCCTGAGCATAAAGGTCGCCGGCGTTCGGATCCAGGCAAAAGCGCTGCGGCATGCGATTGGCAGACAACGCATCCATCTCCGTAAGACCAATCTGCAACGCATTGAATCCGAACAGATCTACCGTCGTGGCATCAAACCAGCGCTGTTCGCAGTCACGCACATAGCGACCCAAGGGGCCCTCTAGCCATGGAGTGGTTGACGCTGTCAGTAGGGCTTGTTCCAATCCAGTTATGCTCCAGCTTGAGTCGATTGCCATCCTGTCCGACAACTATGTCTGGGTCCTTCACGACCAGCAGTCATGCCTCGTCGTGGACCCCGGTGTGGCGGCGCCCATTCTAGCGTGGATGACCGAACGGCGCTTGCAGCTCGCCGGCATCCTCATCACCCATCATCATGCCGATCATTGCGGCGGTCTGGCGGACCTCCCGGCGGTGCCGACCTACGGCCCGGCGCACCCAGCCCTGCCGGCGCGGGTTCGGCCGGTCAGCGATAAACAATCCCTCACCTTTCCAGCGCTGGACCTGAAGATT
Source organism: Betaproteobacteria bacterium (assembly GCA_016873905.1). Lineage (GTDB taxonomy): Bacteria > Pseudomonadota > Gammaproteobacteria > Burkholderiales > Thiobacillaceae > QYQG01. The sequence continues at coordinate 4,967 of VGVU01000076.1, forward strand.
GAGGTGATCGCCACCCCAGGACACACCCTGAGCCACCTCTGTTTTTATATCCAGGACCTCCTTTTTTGCGGCGACACCCTGTTTTCCTGTGGCTGCGGCCGCCTGTTCGAAGGCACCCCGGCCCAGATGCTTGCCAGCCTGGAGCGCTTGAGCGCGCTACCCGATGCCACGCGGGTGTGCCCGGCGCACGAATACACCCTCGCCAATCTGGCCTTCGCCCGTGATCTGGAGCCTGAACATCAGGCCCTGCTGGAGTGGGAAAACGAGGCCCGCGCCCTGCGCCGCAGGGGTCAACCGACCCTGCCCGTCCGCCTTGGCGACGAAAAACGCCGCAACCCCTTTCTGCGCTGCCATGAACCAGGGCTACAAACCCTTTTGGGCTGCACTGACACGCTGTCCGCATTCACTCATCTGCGGGCACAAAAGGATGTTTATTAGAAGCGCGCCGAGCATGGCGCGCTGTATCCACACCCCTTGGCTATACCCGTAACAATTCATCTATGAGGGTGGTGTACGCCCGGGTCATCTTGTCGCGCCGCATCTGCCACGGGTGATCATAGCCTTCACTGGCCAGACGCAGCGTACCGCGACCAAAGGTGTGGTTGATGGCATCCAGAGTTTGCATAAGGCGCGCCCGCTTGGGGTTGGTGGCTGCGGTGGAGGCGGCAAACTGATTGCCTGTCGCATTCCTGCAGCCAAACAACTCGCCTTGGTGTTGTGTGTTGGGGCAGAGCTCCAGCAGCATGACCCCGGCCTTCTTGTAGCGGAAGCCGGGTTTGTAGATCCGGTTGAGACCTGTAAGGGCCAGCGCGGCCAACTGGGCGGTGTCTGCGGTCGGCTGACTGAGTGGCAGCGTGAGACCTGGGTGGTATTGCGCCTCGTTGTGATTGAACGGATTCGTTTGCAGAAACACCGTGAGCGCGCCGGCGTGTTGCTGACCATGGCGCAGTTTCTCAGCGGCACGGGTGACATGGGCGGCCACTGCCTGGGCGAGTTCAGCCTTGGCCATCACCGGTTGGCCAAAGCTGCGCGAGGCAATGATCTGTTGCTTGGGCGGCGGGGATTCTTCAAGCGGGAAACAGGGCACGCCATTGAGCTCCTGCACGGTCTTGGCGAGCACAACGGTATAGCGGCTCTTGATCTGGTGAGGATGGGTCGCCTTGAGATCGGCCACGCTATGAATGCCATCCGCCTTGAGTTGCTCGGCCCAG
>VGVU01000077.1 GCA_016873905.1 Betaproteobacteria bacterium
TTGACGCCGACATTGATGCCGTGGGTCAGCTCGACGATCTTGTGGATGCGCTTGACATAACTGTGGATGCGCAGCATTTCCTCGACGGTCGCGACCTGCGGCACCATGATCTCAGGATGGACCTCGATGCCCTCCTTGGCGCACAGCGCGGCGGCCTCGAGGATGGCCTGGATCTGCATTGAATACAGCTCGGGATAGGTAATGCCGAGACGCACGCCGCGGTGGCCGAGCATCGGATTGACCTCGGAAAGGGCGCGCACCTTCTTGAGGGTCTTCTCTTTTTTCTGGATGGCGTCGTCTTCGAGGTGGCTGTCGCGGAAATCGGTCATGCTGCGCGAGAGATTGGAGAGGCCGTCGGCGTACTGCATATAAAGCCTCGGGTTGAGCAGCTTGAGCGTCTCGGGCAGTTCTTCCAGCGCCTTCAGCGAGTCGCGCAGGTGGTGCAGGTGGGCAATCTCCAGTTCGAGCTGGGCGGCCGTCGGCAGGAATTCATGCAGCGGCGGGTCCATCAGGCGCACGGTGACCGGCAGGCCTCTCATGGCCTTGAAGATGCCCTTGAAGTCGGCGCGCTGGATCGGCAGCAGGCGGTCGATGGCCGCTTGCCGTTCTTCCAGGGTCTCGGCGAGGATCATTTCTTGCACGATGGGCAGGCGATCGGTGGCGTTGAACATGCGCTCGGTGCGGCACAGGCCGATGCCCATGGCGCCAAATTCGCGGGCGCGGGCCGCGTCTTCCGGGGTGTCGGCGTTGGCCATCACCTTGAGGCGCGACACCTCGTCCGCCCACTTGAGCAGGGTGATCATGTCCTGATTGAACTCGGCCTGCACGGTCGGTACCTCGCCGGCATAGACATTGCCGTTGCCGCCGTCGATGGTGACGATATCGCCTTCATGCAGGATGGTGTCGCCGATGCTGGCGCGGCGATTGACATCGTCGATATGGATCGCATCGCAGCCGGAGACGCAGGGCTTGCCCATGCCGCGCGCGACCACCGCCGCGTGCGAGGTCTTGCCACCGCGCGAGGTCAGGATGCCCTGCGCCTTGAAGAAGCCGTGGATGTCCTCGGGCTTGGTTTCCTCGCGCACGAGGATGATCTTCTCGCCTGCGTTGCCGCGCTGTTCGGCGCTGTCGGCGTCGAAAACGATCTTGCCCGAGGCGGCGCCCGGCGAGGCCGGCAGGCCGGTGGCCAGCGGCCGGCCCTTGAAGTTGGGCGAGAGTTGCGGCACCAGCAGTTGTTCGAGCATGGCGGGGTCGATGCGTAGCAGGGCCTTTTCCTTGCTGATCAGGCCCTCCTTGAACATCTCGACCGAGGTGCGCACCATCGCCTGCGCGTTCATCTTGCCGTTGCGCGTCTGCAGGCAATACAGACGCCCACGCTCAATGGTGAACTCGAAGTCCTGCACCTCCTTGTAGTGATTCTCCAGGCGGTTATGCAGTTCGGTGAGTTGCCGGTAGATCTCCGGCATCTCCTGCTCCATCTCGGCGATGGGCTTGGGCGTGCGGATGCCGGCGACGACATCCTCGCCCTGGGCATTGACGAGATATTCGCCGTAGATCTGGTTCTCGCCGGTGCCGGGGTTGCGGGTGAAGCCGACGCCGGTACCGGAGTCATTGCCCATGTTGCCGAAGACCATGGTGCAGATGTTGACGGCGGTGCCATTGGCCATGGCCGGGGTGATCTTGAACTGCTTGCGGTAGTCGATGGCGCGTTTGCCATTCCAGGAGCGGAATACGGCCCCGATGGCGATCTCGAGTTGCTGCGCGGGGTCTTCCGGGAATGGCTGGCCGGTGTGTTTCTGGACGATGGCCGCGAACTGGTTGGCCAGCTCGGCCAGGTTCTCGGCGGTGAGATCGACATCCTGAGAGACGCCGGTCTTCTTCTTCATGGCGGCCATGGCGGCGTCGAAATGCTCGTCGGATACGCCCAGGGCGATCTTGCCGAAGAGCTGGATAAAGCGCCGATGGGCGTCATGGGCGAAACGCGCGTTACCGGTTTGTTTAATGAGACCGTGAAGCGTCGTCTTGTTGAGCCCGAGGTTGAGAACCGTGTCCATCATGCCGGGCATGGACATGGACGAGCCGGAACGCACGGAGACCAACAGCGGGTTTTCATCGCTCCCGAAGATCTTCCCGGACTTTTGCTCGACCTCTTTCATGGCCGCCAGCACGGAGTCCATCAGGCCCTCGGGAAGATGGTCGTGTTCCAGATAGGCGCGGCAGGCCTCCGTAGTAATCACAAAGCCGGGCGGCACATTGAGACCGATCTGCGTCATTTCGCACAGATTGGCCCCCTTGCCACCCAGCAGCATCTTGTCTTTGCCGTCGCCCTCCTCGAAGGCAAAGATAAATTGCGAACCGGGTTTCATTTGATCGTCTCCATGGGGGGGTTAAAAAGATACGGATATTCCATTCTCGGCTAACAGTGTAGCCAATTCAACAGCAGACTTTACGCCCATTTTTTCAAACACATGGGAGCGGTGGGCCTCGACGGTGCGCATGGCAATGTTTAACTCGTCGGCAATGATTTTGTTCATCTGGCCCTTGATGATGCGGGCCATGATCTCTTTCTCGCGACTGGTCAGGCTGCGGAGTCGATTGTGGATCGCATGGGATTGCTGGCCACGCGTTCGGCGCGCCTCGTCCCAGGTGATGGCCTCCAGCACCCGGTCAGCCAGTTCGTTGTCATTAAACGGTTTTTCGATGAAATCGAAGGCCCCTTGTTTGAGGACCTGGACAGCCTTGGAGAGTTCCCCGTGACCGGTCAGAAAGATGATGGGCAGACGGCATTCCAGATCCCGCAGCCGGTCGAAGAGTTCAAGACCGGTCATGCCCTGCATGCGGATATCCACCACCAGACAGCCCTGCATCTGTGGGCTGTAATCCGTGAGAAAGGCCTCGGCACTGCTCCAGTCCCGGGACGGGATGCCCCGGGAGCGAAGCAGCCAGGACAGGGCATCGCGCACGGCCTCGTCATCGTCAATCAGGAAGGCAACACTTGAGCAGGGCGTTGGGGTCATGGCGATGTTCTGGGTGAAGGTGAGTGAATGGGGAGCGACAGGCTGAACACGGTGCCGCCTTGAGGATTGGGCGCATGGCTCAATTGGCCTCGATGGGCCTCGACGACCGACCGGCAGATGTTGAGACCGATGCCCAGTCCCTCAGGTTTGGTCGTAAAGAAGGGATCAAACAGGTGTTTTGCGTGCTCGGGCGAGATCCCCGGCCCCTGGTCGCGGATGTCGATGCGCAGGAGGTCGCCCTCACGATAAGCGCGGATGTCCAAGGCGCAGCCTCTCCCCCGGGTTGGCATGCCGCGCATGGCGTCAATCCCGTTGCGCAGCAGATTGAACAGGGCCTGCCGCAGCAGGGTCTTGTCGCCCTGGATAATGGGCAGATCCGTTGCGATATCCCGCTGAATACAGATGCGATGTCGTTGGGCGTCAATCCCGACCAGGTCTGCGACTTCATGGATGAGTGAACCGATGTCACAGGGTTCAATCTTGGGCTCGGAGCGGCGCATGAACTCGTAAATGCGACGGATGATGTGTCCGGCCCGTTGCGACTGTTCTTGCACCCGGTTCAGGACCTGCCGTATTTCGGCAAGATCGGTCTTGCCGGTGTCGATCAGGTTGATCGATCCGGTGGTGTAGCTGGAGATGGCAGCGAGCGGCTGGTTGATTTCGTGTGCCAGGCTGGAGGCCATCTCGCCCATGGCGATCAGGCGGGTGGAGGTCTGCAGGCGCTCTTGCTGTTGCCGGAGCTGTTTTTCAGCCTCCAGGCGTTGCCGCATATGACGGCGCTGGGCCCACAGGCTCCACAGCAATGACCCGGTCAGAAGAACGAGGGTGGCGGAAAGGATCTTGCCAGACAGTGGAACGGGAGGGCGTATCGGCGCGGCCCAGAGGGACAGGCCATGGCCAGGGGGGTCGAAGGCAAGACTGTGACTGATATTCGAGGTCTGGGTCTCCAGTCGCGAGCGTTTGACAAGGGTCTTTCCGTTGAGATCGGTGAAGCCAATGTGATTGCGTTGTGCGAGCCACCACGGCACCACATCGTCCAGCATTTTCGTCAGGGAGTAGATGCCCATCATGGCCGCCGGCTGGCCTGGCTGGGTGGCTGGCGTCTGAATGGGAACCAGAACCGTGAAGAGCCATTCACCGCCGGAATCGCGGAAGGCGGGCCCGTACACCGGTTTATGCAGGGCGTGCATCAAACGCAGGCTGTCGTCCAGGTTGGCCATCATGCCTGCTGGCAGGGGAGGACGATGGCTGGGGGTGCGGGGATGTCCGGACGCCAGGTGGGCAATGTTTTTAAGGCCGGTGTCGTTGGCAAGCAGGATATGCGCATAGGCATCGAAGCGTTGGGCATCCTTTAGCTGTCCCGGCTGGATGTGGCCCAGCAATTCCTCGTTGTGCTGGAGGTTGAAACGCAAACTTTGTTCCAGCCAGAGGATGTCACTGATCAAGGTGGACTGCTCTTCTTCGCGGTCGGCCCTCTCGGATAACCACAGCTGGGTGCCGACGGCCATGAGCAGAAGCACAAAGGCGAGCCTGGGGAACCACCAGAGCCAGTGGCGGCGGGGGTGGGTGTCCAGAAGAGGGGCGAATGACAGCATGTGGGCTATGGTAAATCGGCTAACGGATTTTTATGCCTAAGTTTTTCCGGTTTGGAGTTACGGTTATCCACAATGTTGTTCTCGCAAAGGGGTGGAGAGAATCGCTTCCGCTGCAAACTGTACCGCTGCAAATAGGCCCCGCCGGGCGATTGTTCATGTTGTTTTGACAGACTGTTTTGACAGACTAAGGAGATGCACAATGAAACTGAAACGCTATTCCACCCTGATGGCCCTCGCACTGGGTCTTGCCTTTGGCGTTGCCCAGGCTGCTGATCCGATCGTTATCAAGTTTTCGCATGTGGTGGCCGCGGCTACCCCCAAGGGCAAGGCGGCTGACTATTTCGCCAAGCTGGCCGGGGAGAAGACCCAGGGCCGCGTCAAGGTCGAGGTCTATCACAACAGCACCCTGTACAAAGACAAGGAGGAGATGGAGGCCTTACAGATGGGCGCGGTGCAGATGCTGGCACCCTCGTTGTCCAAGTTTCGCCCCTTGGGTGTGAAGGAGTTCGAGGCCTTTGATCTGCCTTTCATCTTCGATGATTACACTGAACTGCATCGCGTCACTCAGGGACCGATTGGCCAGTCTCTTCTCAACAAGCTGGAGCCTAAAGGGGTCAAGGGCCTCGCGTTCTGGGACAACGGCTTCAAATCCTTCTCGGCCAACCGCCCCTTGCATGGGGTGGAAGATTACAAGGGCTTGAAGATGCGCATTCAGTCCTCCAAGGTGCTCGACTCACAAATGCGGGCCCTGGGTACGATCCCGCAGGTCATGGCCTTCTCCGAGGTCTATCAGGCCCTGCAAACGGGTGTGGTGGATGGCACCGAGAATCCGATCTCCAACCTCTATACCCAGAAGATGCATGAGGTTCAGAAACACCTGTCGCTGACCAATCACGGTTATCTCGGATACGCGGTGATCACCAACAAAAAGTTCTGGGATGGTCTGCCCGCCGATGTGCGTGGTCAGTTGGAAGCGGCCATGAAAGAGGCCACGGTGTATGCCAACAAGATTGCCAAGGATGAGAATGACGAGGCGCTGGCGGCTGTTCGCAAATCTGGCAAGACCCGCATCTATTCTCTGTCGTTCGGGGATCGGCAGGCCCTCAAGCGTGCCCTGTTCCCGGTGCACAAGGAATTTGCACCCAAGATTGACGAGGCGCTGATTCAGTCCATTTACAAGGAAACGGGGTTCGATCCTAACAAGCTGTAACGGATCCCATCCCGTATGAGCCCACCCCGAGAACCTTCGCTATGCTCGGTTCTCCCCTCAAGGGGCAAGAAACGCTTGGGGTGACCCGGCGCGTT
>VGVU01000078.1 GCA_016873905.1 Betaproteobacteria bacterium
TGGCCACCACCAGCAGCCCCGAGGTATCCTTGTCCAGCCGATGCACGATCCCTGCACGCGGCAGGTTCACCGCCTCCGGGCTATGGTGCAGCAAGGCATTCATCAAGGTCCCCGTCCAGTTGCCGGCACCTGGATGGACCACCAGACCCGCCGGTTTGTTGATCACCAGAATGTGGTCATCCTCGTACACCACAGCAAGGTCCATCGCCTCGGGCGCATGATCGGCCTCTTGCGGCACGGGCATTGTGACTACCTCGATGCGGTCACCGCTATAAACCTTGTGCCGCACCGGCACGACTCGGCCAGCCACGGTAATCTGACCGGCCTCGATCCACTGCTGCAGACGGCCGCGCGAATACTCGGGCAACAAGCGCGCCACAACCTGGTCCAGGCGCAGACCGGAAAGATCGGCTGGAATTTCAAGTACACGGAGTTCAGACATAACGCATCACGGTCATTAGATAGACGCAGGCAGCAGACAACGGGCATGGCATAATCACGCGGTCTATCTTCCCGTCCTCTCGAAGACCGCGCCATGAACCGAATTCTAGCCTCCCTTCTGTTTGCCTCGGCGATTACCGTGACCCTGCCGGGTTGCAGCTTGTTGCCCGAGCAGATCGACGAAACCAAGAACTGGTCCGCGCAGAAATTGTTTGGCAAGGCCAAGGAGGCGGTGACAGAAGGCAACTACGCGCAGGGAATCAAACTCTTCGAGAAACTGGAGGCCCGCTACCCCTATGGTGCGCACGCCAGCCAGGCGCAACTTGAAGTCGCCTACGCCTATTACAAGGACAACGAACCGGAGTCGGCCACTGCCACGCTGGACCGTTTCCTGCAGCAACACCCGGCGCACCCCCATGTGGACTACGCCCTCTATCTGAAAGGCATGGTCAACTTCATCGAGGACAACGGCCTGCTGGCACGCCTCGGCAGCCAGGACATGAGTGAACGCGATCCCCGCGCCGCGCACGAGGCCTTCCTCGCCTTCAAGGTCCTGGTCGAGCGTTTCCCGGACAGCCGCTACAGTGAAGACGCCCGTGGCCGCATGCACTATCTGGTCAATGCCCTCGGCGCTCACGAACTGCATGTGGCGCGTTACTACTTCAAACGCGGCGCCTATGTCGCCGCCGCCAACCGCACCAAATATATCGTCGAGCATTATCAGACCACGAAATCGGCTGAAGAGGCCCTGGCCCTGATGGCCCAGAGCTATGAACACCTGGGGATGAAGGATCTGGCGCAGGACGCCCTGCGCGTGCTCAAGCAAAACTACCCGCAAAGCGTCTGGCTCTCTGGCGGCCCCAAGCAGGATGCGCCGTGGTGGAAGCTCTGGTAAGCGGTGATTCCTCGTTAAACCGTGCTTTAAGCTGTGTTAACTGATTCATCCCGCGATGCGGCGGACTGGCTAGATCAACTCGAATCGCGCCAATCGGGCTCGAACCCGGACAAGACCGCCATCGTCCGTCAGGTCTGGCAGAGCGTTGCCGAGACCCTCGCTGATCGCCTCACCCCTGGCGGCACACCGCTCCTCGCCCACGCCCTGGGTGCCTGCCAACGGCTTGACCGCATGGGTTTTGACGGCGAGACCCTGGCAGCCACCCTTCTCTCCGCCCTGCCCGAAGACCAGCTCGATCCCGAGCGCCTGAAAAAACTTTACGGCCCGCACATCGCCAGCCTCGCCCTGGGTGCTGCCCGCCTCAACCGCATGGATCACCTCCTCACGGAGGTCGAGGGGGGTCAGGAAGAACTGTTGCGGCACATGCTGCTGGCCATGTCTGACGACCTGCGCGTGGTGCTGATCAAGCTCGCCGAACGCACCCAGACCCTGCGCGAACTGGCCCACGCCAGTCCCGCCCTGCGGGAACAGGCCGCCCTCGAGGCCAGAAAACTCTACGCCCCGCTCGCCAACCGCCTCGGCGTCTGGCAGTTCAAGTGGGAGCTCGAAGACCTCGCCTGTCGCTATCTGGAACCGGACACCTACAAGACCATCGCCCGCCATCTGGACGAAAAACGGGGCGATCGCGAGCGCTCTATCGAGGCGATCAAGGCACAGCTGATCCAGGCCCTCACCGAGGCCAATCTATCCCCCTTTGATGTCGCCGGACGCCCCAAACACATCGCCAGCATCCTCGCCAAGATGCGCAAGAAGGCCCTCAGCTTCGACGAGCTCTACGATGTGCGTGCCGTGCGCGTGCTGGTTGACGACATCAAGGACTGCTACCTTGTCCTCGGCATCGTCCACAGTTTGTGGCAGCCCATCCCCGGCCAGTTCGACGACTACATCTCGCGCCCCAAGGGTAACGGCTATCAAAGCCTGCACACCGCCGTCATCGGCCCCGAAGACAAGGCCCTGGAGGTGCAGATTCGCACCCACGCCATGCACCACGAGTCCGAACTCGGCGTGGCCGCCCACTGGCGTTACAAGGAAGGCGGCGGAAATAGCCAGGCGCACCTGCAGGAAAAGATCGCCTGGGTGCGCCAGCTCCTCGCCTGGCGTCAGGAAATCGCCGACAGCGATGCGCTGGCCCACCATTTTCACCACGAACTGTTTCAGGACGAGGTCTTCGCGCTGACGCCGCAGGGCCGCGTCATCGCCCTCACCCAAGGGGCCACGCCCCTCGATTTTGCCTACGCCCTGCACACCGATCTCGGCCATCGCTGTCGCGGTGCCAAGCTGGACGGCGTGCTGGTTCCGCTGGATACCCCGCTCAAGACCGGCCAGCGGGTCGAGATCCTGACCACCAAGCAAGGCGCGCCGAGCCGCGACTGGATGAACCCGTCACTGGGTTACCTGAAGACCAGCCGCGCCCGCAACAAGGTGCGGCAATGGTTCCGCCTGCAGGAGATGGATCGCAACATCGAGGAAGGCCGCGACATCCTCAGCCGCGAACTCCACCGCCTGGGCCTGGAACAGATCGGGATCGACAAGGTCGCCGAACGACTCAAATTTGCCCACCTTGATGAGCTCTACGCCGCCCTCGGACGCGGCGAACTGGGTGCCGGTCAACTCGAACGGAGCCTCACCCAGCACTTTGTCCCACCACCGCCCAAGGCCCTACCCAGTGCCCGCAAGGTCGCCAGCAGCACGGGCATCCTGATCGCCGGCGAGGGCGGTTTTCTGGTGCAACTGGCACGCTGTTGCCGGCCGGTACCCCCCGATCCCATCGTCGGCTACACCACGCAAGGGCGTGGCGTGACCGTGCACCGCGCCGGTTGTGCCACCCTGCGCAATCTCCCGCCCGAGCGCCAGGCCCGCCTGCTGGAAGCCACCTGGAGCGGCGGGACCAGCGGTGCCTACCATATCGACTGCGAACTGACCGTACAAACCGACCACGATCCGCTACGCGACTTGTCCGACCTGTTCGCGCAAGAAAAAATCGGCGTCCTCAAGATGGAGCGGCTTCCCGCCAAGGATCTCACCCGCCTGCGCCTCACCGTCCAGGTGCAAAACCTCGATCAGCTCACGCGCTTCCTCACCCGCGCCCGTCACCTGCCCGGGATCCTCGCCGCGCGACGGGCTTAGGCGGCCCGCCGCACGATCCGCACAGACTTACCGCTTGTCGAAGCGGAAAACTCCGTCCGCAACATCGACGCGGATGGTGTCCTTGGCGGCGAAGTGGCCGGCGAGGATCTCGCGAGCCAGGCGGTTCTCGATCTCCTGCTGAATCGCACGCTTGAGCGGCCGCGCACCGTAGATCGGGTCAAAACCGGCGCGGGCGACCTCGGCCAAGGCGGCCTCGGAGACCTCCAGTTTCATCTCCATCTGGGCCAGGCGTTTTTCCAGCCCGGCCAACTGGATACGCGCAATCGAGGCGATATGCCGCTCGTCCAGGGCATGGAACACGACCACCTCATCCAGGCGGTTGATGAATTCGGGGCGGAAGTAAGACTTCACCTCACCCAACACGGCGAGCTTGATGACCTGGTAATCGTCGCCCGCCATCTGCTGGATCATCTGACTGCCCAGATTGGAGGTCATGACCACCACGGTATTCTTGAAGTCCACCGTGCGCCCTTGGCCATCGGTGAGACGGCCGTCGTCCAACACCTGCAACAACACATTGAACACATCCGGGTGCGCCTTTTCCACTTCGTCGAGCAGGATGACGCTATACGGCTTGCGGCGCACGGCCTCGGTCAGATAACCGCCCTCTTCATAGCCGACATAGCCGGGCGGCGCCCCGATCAGGCGGGCGACCGAGTGTTTTTCCATGAACTCGCTCATGTCGATGCGGATGAGATGTTCCTGCGAATCGAACAGGAATTCGGCCAGGGTCTTGCACAGCTCGGTCTTGCCCACGCCGGTCGGACCCAGGAACAGGAAGGAGCCATAGGGGCGATTCGGGTCGGACAGGCCTGAACGCGAACGACGAATCGCATCCGCGACCACGCGCACCGCCTCGTTCTGACCGATGACGCGCGCGTGCAAACGGTCTTCCATGGCCAACAGCTTGTCACGCTCGCCCTGCAACATCTTGGCAACCGGGATGCCGGTGGCACGCGACACCACCTCGGCGATCTCGTCGGCGCCCACCTCTTTGCGCAACAGCTTGAAGCTGCGCTTGCCATCGCCATCGCCCGCCGCCTCGGCCTGTTTCAACTGCACCTCCAGTTGCGGCAGCTTGCCGTACTGGATCTCGGCCACGCGGTCGAGTTTGCCCTGGCGTTGCAGATCGGCCATCTCACTCTTCAAGTGGTCGATTTCTTCCTTGATGTGGGCCGAGCCCTGGACGCTGGCCTTCTCCGCCTTCCAGATCTCTTCCAGATCGGCGTATTCCTTTTCCAGCTTGCGGATCTCGTCTTCCAACAAGCTCAGGCGTTTCTGCGAGGCCTCATCCTTCTCACGCTTGACGGCCTCGCGCTCGATCTTGAGCTGAATCAGGCGGCGGTCGAGTTTGTCCATCACCTCGGGCTTGGAGTCGATCTCCATCTTGATGCGCGACGCCGCCTCGTCGATCAGGTCGATGGCCTTGTCGGGAAGAAAACGGTCCGTGATATAGCGATGCGACAACTCGGCCGCCGCGACGATGGCCGGGTCGGTGATCTCGACGCTGTGATGCAACTCGTACTTTTCCTGCAGGCCCCGCAGGATGGCAATGGTCGCCTCCACCGACGGCTCATCGACCAACACCTTCTGGAAGCGCCTTTCCAAGGCCGCATCTTTTTCGATGTATTTACGATATTCGTCCAGCGTGGTGGCGCCGATGCAGTGCAACTCACCCCGCGCCAGGGCCGGTTTCAGCATGTTTCCGGCATCCATGGCGCCCTCAGCCTTGCCGGCACCGACCATGGTGTGAATCTCGTCGATGAACAGGATGATGCGGCCCTCGTCTTGCGCCACCTCCTTCAGCACCGATTTCAGGCGCTCCTCGAACTCACCGCGATATTTAGCGCCGGCCAGAAGGCCAGCCATGTCCAGCACCAACACGCGCTTGCCCTTCAGCGTTTCCGGCACCTCGCCGTTAATAATGCGCTGCGCCAGGCCCTCAACGATCGCGGTCTTGCCCACGCCCGGCTCGCCGATCAGCACCGGGTTGTTTTTGGTGCGCCGCTGCAAGACCTGGATGGCGCGACGAATCTCGTCGTCGCGGCCAATCACGGGGTCCAGCTTGCCAGCCCGGGCACGGTCGGTCAGGTCCAGCGTGTATTTTTTCAGCGCTTCGCGCTGGCCTTCGGCATCGGCCGATCCCACCTTTTCGCTGCCGCGCAGAGTGTCAACAGCCGCCTCCAGATGAGCGCGATCGGCCCCATGCTGCTTGAGGATGCGCCCGGCATCACCCTTATCGGCCAGGCAGGCAAGCAGGAACAACTCACTGGCGATAAAGCTGTCGCCGCGCTTGGTCGCCTCCTTGTCCGTCAGGT
>VGVU01000079.1 GCA_016873905.1 Betaproteobacteria bacterium
ATTCCGCGGATTTAAAGCGCCCAGCTCAACCAAACTCAGCGCGACAAACCCAAGGCCTCCCGCACATCACGCATCGTTTCGCGGGCCAGATCACGCGCCTTCTCGCAACCGTCGGCAATGATGTTGCGAACCCGGTCCGGATCTTCGCCAAAGCCACGAGCCCGTTCCTGGATAGGCGCCAACTCGGCCAAGATGGCATCAATCACCGGTTGTTTGCAGTCCAGGCAGCCAATACCCGCGCTCGTGCAACCGGCTCGCACCCAGTCCTTCTGGGCCTCGCCCGAATAGACCTGATGCAACTGCCAGACCGGGCATTTATCCGGAGAACCCGGATCCGTCCGCCGCATCCGCGCCGGATCGGTCGGCATCGTACGGATTTTCTTGATCACCTGATCCGGTGCCTCACGCAAGGCAATGGTGTTGTGGTAAGACTTGGACATCTTCTGTCCGTCCAGACCGGGCATTTTTGACGCAGCGGTCAGCAAGGCCTGCGGCTCGGTGAGGATCATGCGGCCGCCCCCCTCCAGATAACCATAGAGCCGCTCCTTGTCGCCCAGGGAAAGGTTTTGCGTCGCGGCCAGCACAGCGCGGGCCGACTCGAGCGCCTCGGCATCGCCTTGTTCCTGATAGCGCGTACGCAACTCGGCGTACAGACGCTCCCGTTTTCCGCCCAGCCGTTTCATCGCCGCCTTGGCCTTGTCCTCATAGCCCGGTTCACGACCGTAAAGGTGATTGAAGCGGCGCGCAATCTCGCGGGAAAACTCGATATGCGGCACCTGATCCTCGCCAACCGGAACGCGGTTGGCGCGATAGATCAGGATATCGGCCGACTGCAACAACGGGTAGCCCAGGAAACCATAGGTGGAAAGATCCTTTTCACTCAGTTTTTCCTGCTGGTCCTTGTAGGTCGGCATCCGTTCCAGCCAACCCAACGGGGTCATCATGGACAAAAGCAGGTGCAGCTCGGCGTGCTCAATGACCTGGGACTGGATAAACAGCGTGGCCCGGCTGGGGTCCACCCCGGCGGCCAACCAGTCAATCACCATCTCCCAGGTGCTGTCTTCGATGCTGCCCGGGTTATCGTAATGCGTGGTCAAGGCATGCCAGTCGGCCACAAAGAACAGGCATTCGTATTCGTGCTGGAGTTGGGTCCAGTTTTTCAAAACGCCGTGGTAGTGACCCAGATGAAGGCCGCCCGTGGGGCGCATACCGGAGAGGACGCGATCTACATACATGAGGTGTCGTTTATGAAAGAGGTCAAAGCAGGAAAGACAGGAGCGACAGGATACCCGACACGGCCGGGCCGAGAACCAGGTTGAGGACACCCGTCAGCAACAGGGCAATGAGGACAAAGAGTCCATAGGGTTCGATGCGAGCCAATGGCATCGCCAAACTGTCCGGCAACAGGCCGACCGCGATCCGGCCGCCATCCAGAGGCGGTAACGGCAACAGGTTCAGGGCCATCAGCACAGCGTTGATCATGATGCCGCCCTCCGCCATCATGCGCAGCGGCGTGTTGTAGTCACCCAGATTCACCGCCACCGACAGCTTCAGCATCAGGCCCCAGAAAATGGCCATCACCAGATTGGCGGCCGGCCCGGCAGCAGCCACCCAGACCATATCCTGGCGCGGGTGACGCAAGCGCCGAGAATCAACCGGAACCGGTTTGGCCCAGCCAAACAGGATACCGCCCAACACCATCGCCAGGGCCGGAACCAACAGCGTGCCAATCGGATCAATATGACGCAGCGGATTGAGCGACAACCGTCCCATCGCGCGTGCGGTGCTATCGCCAAAACGCAAGGCCGCATAGCCATGCGCCGCCTCGTGCAGGGTGATGGCAAAGATCACCGGCAAGGCATAGATCGCAATCTTTTGTATCAGGGTAAATTCCATGGCGATGCCGTCACCCATCCAGACCCACGCGGGCAAGCTCGCCACGACCACGACGCACCAGTTCTGGAGCGCCGCTGGAGAGGTCCACCACCGTTGAAGGTTCGCCGCCACAATGCCCGGCATCCATAACCAGATCGAGACGCGAGCCCAGGGTATCGACGATCTCCTCGGGGTCCAGCAACGGGATCTCTTCGCCGGGCAGGATCAGCGACATCGACAGGATGGGCTCGCCAACCTCGGCCAACAGCGTACTGACCACCGCATGGTCCGGGATCCGGATCCCGATCGTGCTGCGCTTGGGGTGCTGCAGACGGCGCGGTACCTCGCGCGTCGCCTCAAGAATGAAGGTGTAACTGCCCGGCGTCGCCGCCTTCAGGATGCGATATTGGGCATTGTCCACGCGGGCGTAGGTCGCAATCTCGGACAGGTCGCGACACACCAGCGTGAAGTGGTGTTTGTCATCGACCTCGCGCAGGGCACGGATACGGTCCATCCCATCCTTGTGGCCGATGGCACAACCCAGGGCATAGCAAGAGTCGGTCGGATAGGCGATGACCCCACCGCCCTTCAGGATGCGCGCCGCCTCGCGCATTAAGCGCAACTGCGGATTATCGGGATGAATATAGAAACGCTGCGCCATTACCAATCCTTCCAGATCGGCACACAGCGCGTCGGCAAGGCCTGCAAGCGCCCCAGTTCACGCCCGCCCTCTCCGGGGGCATGAAAATCGGAACCGATCGAGGCCTTGAGCCCGAAGGCG
Source organism: Betaproteobacteria bacterium (assembly GCA_016873905.1). Taxonomy (GTDB): domain Bacteria; phylum Pseudomonadota; class Gammaproteobacteria; order Burkholderiales; family Thiobacillaceae; genus QYQG01. Next base: position 2,657 of record VGVU01000079.1, read on the forward strand.
GCGGCGTAATCGGCAAACACCGGCACATGACCGGTCGTATGGCTACCCGCGACCACCTCGATGCCGCTACCGCCCAGATCGCGAAACGCGCCCAGCAACTGGTTCATGCGCTCTCGCCCCATGTCATAACGCCCGGGGTGCGCCAGTACGGCCTCGCCGCCCGCCCCGGTGATCCAGCCCACCGCCTCCGTGAGGCTAGCCCATTCGTGTTTCACATAGCCCGGCTTACCGGGAACCAGAAAACGCTTGAACACCGCCGGCACGCTGCCAACATGACCGCTGTTGACCAGGAAGCGGGCAAAGTGCGTGCGCCCGATCATGTCACTGTTCGTCGCGTAAATCGCCGATCCGGCAAAGGCCCCACCGATCCCCACTGCGGCCAGCGAGTCTGCCATCCGCTGCGCCCGTTCGACGCGCCCGGCGCGCAATCCGGCCAGACCGGCAGCCAAAGCGGGATTATCGGGATCAATATTGAGACCCAGCACATGAACGGTACGCCCCTCCCAGGTGACCGAGATCTCGACCCCGGGAATCAACCGGATACCGACCGCCCTCGCCTCAGCCTGGGCCTCAGCGAGGCCTTGCAGGGTATCGTGATCAGTCAAGGCCAGCGTTCCGACCCCGCGTTCGGCCGCACGCGCCACCAGGACCGCAGGCGCGAGGACGCCGTCCGAGGCCGTAGAATGACTATGGAGATCAAAGATCACGCAGGGAATTCTGGATCGCTGAAGATCCAACTTGTGGAATAGCGACGAATCATAGCAAAATGCGCTGCGTTTTGCCGTACCATACGGCGGGCCGTATGGCACCCTCTACTGCCAACGCCACCACTGACTGAATCCACTCACGAATCCACTCACCCTTCCGCGCGCCGGTCTGTCTCCGTGAAAAAGCTCTTCTTTGACCTCTTTCCCATCATCCTGTTTTTCGTCGCCTATCAGATCGCCCAAAGCCACCCGCAGGCGGCGTATGACAGCCTGACCTGGCTCGGCATCCAGCTGGCCCCGACGCAAAAACCGGGCGTATTTATCGCCACCCTGGTCGCGATCGTGGCCACCTTCGGACAGATCGGCTGGCTCAAACTGCGCGGGCACACCATCGACACCATGCTCTGGGTCTCGCTGGTGCTCATCGTCGTCTTCGGTAGCGCTACGCTGGTCTTCCACAGCGAGACCTTCATCAAGTGGAAACCCACCGTCCTGTACTGGGTTTTTGCCCTGAGCCTCGCGTTGGCACCGCGCCTTGCCGGTCGCAATCTGATCCGCCTGATGATGCAGGGTCAACTGGAACTCCCTGATCCGGTCTGGGTCCGCCTGAACCAGATGTGGGTCCTCTTTTTCACGGCCATGGGCCTGGCCAATGCCTGGATCGCCAACGCCTACGACACCGACACCTGGGTTAATTTCAAGCTCTTCGGTACCCTCGGTCTGATGCTGGTATTCGTGCTCGCCCAAGGCGTGTATTTGTCCCGTCACATGAAAGAGTCCACCTGATGTATTACGCCATCATCGGCCACGACACCCAAGACAGCCTGGAAAAACGCCTCGCTGCGCGTCCGGCCCATCTCGCCCGTCTGCAACACCTGCAACAGGAAGGCCGCCTCCTGCTCGCCGGCCCTTTTCCCGCCATTGACGCTGTGGATCCCGGCCCGGCTGGCTTCACCGGCAGCCTCATCGTGGCCGAATTCACCGATCTCGACAGCGCCCGCGCCTGGGCCGATGCCGACCCCTATGTCAGCGCCGGCGTCTACGCCCGCGTGACCGTACAACCCTTCCGCAAGGTGTTGCCATGACGGACACTGTCGCAGAGATGCGCGCCCGCCTAGCCTGCCTGAACCCACTCCGCCTCGACATTCTTGACGAAAGCGCTGCGCACGCCGGCCATGCCGGTGCCCGTAGCGGAGGCGGTCACTACCGTATGCACATTGCGTCTGCCACCTTTGAAGGTCTCGGCACCGTCGCCCGCCACCGCGCCGTCTATGCCGCCCTCGGCGACCTGATGCAAAACGCGATTCACGCCCTGACCATTGTTGCCACCAGTCCTAGCGAAAACACCCCGGAGCCCACTGCATGAAAAACCCCGCCCTGATTCTTGCCCTGTTTATCGCCCCGAGCCTGGCGACCTATGGCGGGGCCCACGCCGCAGACGCGGCCCCGAAGGCCAGCACACCGGCCGCCGCACCGGCCGCCCAACCCACCGGCCCGGTCGCGACCGTCAACGGCATCGTCATTCCCGCCAGCCATGCGGCCTTCGTTATGAATGAACAGGCCCAACGCGGAAAACCCGTTGCCTACGAGTCCGTGCGCAGCAAACTCATCACCCTCGAACTTCTCGCTCAGGAGGCCCGCAAGCGGCAACTGGACACGCTGCCGGCCGTTCGCGCCCGGATTGAGATCCTGCAGCGCAACCTGCTCGCCGATGCGCTTCTGGATGCCGAACTGACGCAAAACCCGGTCAGCGACGCGGCAGTCCGCGCCACCTATGACACCCTCAAGGCACAGAAGGACAAAAACGCCGCCAAAAACGAGTACCGTGCCGCCCACATCCTGGTCAGCGAAGAATCTCTGGCGAAATCCATCCTCGCCGACCTGAAAAAGAAGAAGTCCTTCGCGGATCTGGCCAAAAAACACTCCAAGGATCCCGGTTCCGCCAAGCGCGGCGGCGATCTGGACTGGATGTCCGGTGATGATCTTGTCCCCGAGTTTGCACAAGCCCTGGCCAGCATGAAGGCCGGCCAACTGCTCGACACCCCGGTCAAGACCCAGTTTGGGTGGCACATTATCCGCCTCGATGCGACCCGCCCCTCCAAGTTCCCCGAGTTCGCCGAGGTCAAGGACAACTTGCGCGAGCAAATGATCCAGCATCAGGTCAAGCAACTGGTTGACCAAATACAGGCCCGCGCCAAGGTGGAATGATCCCGGATCAGGCCTCCATGCTATGATCAGTGCTCGAAAATGACTGTCGCACCCCGGAATCCGCAACATGAGTGAACGCATCAACCTGCAAGATCAGTTTCTGAACAACCTGCGCAAGGAGCACACGACAGTGTCAATGTTCCTCGTCAACGGGATCAAACTGGTCGGTCGCATCGAGTCCTTTGACCAGTATATGGTGCTGCTCCGGGGTCACGACGCTGCGCTGCAAGCCGTCTTCAAGCACGCCATTTCGACGGTTTC
>VGVU01000080.1 GCA_016873905.1 Betaproteobacteria bacterium
TGAGCCCCTCTAAAAATGGGGGGATTACCCTACTACCTAACGCAACTGCCGCGGGGCAACATGACATCCAGACTGATTTCAGAGACAATCTCGCCACCACAACAACCGGAAAGGTCGGGCGGAGTATTTTCTCCGCTTTATGTGTAGTTGCTTCTCAACTGATCGCGTAGCGCGGCACACGTCCACTCTGCGGACCCTGCAAGTTACTTTCGCTACGGCTTTCAATCATGCGCTGATGCAAGTTAAGCAGTCAGCGCATCCCTTGTCTGACACGACTGAAACCACGCTGCTCTCCCAAGGAGCTTGGCGGGTATTGTTACGTCTGTCGCTTTTATCTGCTCGGTCTCGTTAAACCATGGAAATCCTGTTACTGATTGCCCTCATTGTTCTGAATGGCCTGTTTGCCATGTCGGAGATTGCCCTCGTCACAGCGCGGCGAGCCCGGCTTGCCCGAGTGGCGGAAGATGGCGATGGTGCCGCAGCGGTAGCGATCAAACTTCACGACGAACCGACCCGCTTTCTCTCCACGATCCAGATCGGCATCACTTCGATCGGCATACTCAACGGTATCGTCGGCGAGGCTGTGCTGGCCGAACCCTTTGCCTTGTGGATGCACGAACTCGGGCTGGAGAAAGAAGCCAGCAGCATTGCTGCCACGGCCCTGGTGGTCATTGTCATCACCTACATCTCGATTGTGATCGGCGAGTTGGTTCCCAAGCGCATCGGCCAATTCAATCCGGAGGGTATCGCCCGCCTGGTTGCCCGGCCGATGCAGTTTCTTTCCCTGTTCACCCGCCCCTTCGTCAAATTATTGTCGTTCTCGACCGACACGATCCTGCGCCTGCTTGGCCAGCGTGAGCAACCGGGGCAAGGCGTGACCGAGGAAGAAATCCACGCCATGATCCAGGAAGGCTCGGAAGCAGGCGTCATTGAGGATCAGGAACGCGAGATGGTGCGCAACGTATTTCGCCTGGATAATCGGCAGATTGGTTCATTGATGATTCCCCGCGCGGACATTGTCTACCTGGATGTCGACCGATCCATCGAGGAGAACATGCAATGGATTGCCGCTTCCGATCACTCGCGTTTCCCGGTTTGCCGTGGCGGACTGCATGACGTCCTGGGCATCGTCAATGCCAAGCAACTACTCAACCAGAAACTGAAAGGCAATCACACCGATCTTGCAGCACAGCTGCAACCCGCCGTCTTCGTTCCCGAAACCCTGAATGGAATGGATCTACTCGGCCATTTCCGCGCCTCGGGTACCCAGATGGTTCTCGTCGTCGATGAATATGGCGAGGTTCAAGGGCTGGTTACATTACAGGATGTGCTGGAAGCGGTGACTGGCGAGTTCAAACCGCGTAATCAGGAGGACGCTTGGGCGGTGCAGCGGGAAGATGGCACTTGGCTATTGGACGGTCTCATCCCCATCCCGGAACTCAAGGATCGACTGGAATGGAAATCTGTTCCAGAGGAGGACAAAAGCCGTTACCACACCCTAAGCGGACTGGTGATGTGGCTCCTGGGCCGTCTGCCGCATACCAGTGACAAGACGACTTGGGAGGGTTGGGAGTTGGAAGTCGTCGATCTTGATGGCAAGCGTGTTGACAAAGTATTGGCTAAGAAACTCCCTCAGGAAAATGTATCGCACGAAGAGGTACCGGAGTCCAACGACAAAACAGCCCCGGCTGGCAATGGATAGCCTGCATTTGCTGAAAGCCCTGTTCTGAATCGCCCCGGGAATCGTGGAGGCCATTTGGTTTAAGTAACGAGGTTGGCAACTGACTGTTGGGAGAGTTGCCGATAGTAGTTTGCCTCAGCTTCGGCTGGCGGTATATAGCCGATCGATTCGAGCAGCCTGTGGTGGTTGAACCAGGTCACCCATTCGAGGGTTGCCAGTTCGAGGGATTCGCGGGTTTTCCAGGGGGCTCGTTTGCGGATCAGATCCGTTTTGTAAAGGCCGTTGATGGTCTCTGCCAGCGCATTGTCGTAGCTGCCCCCCTTGCTGCCGACAGAGGGTTCAATGCCAGCTTCGGCGAGACGCTCCGTGTAGCGGATGGAAACATACTGCGAGCCTCTGTCGGAGTGGTGGATGAGCGCCTCCGACCTCTCTGGCTGGCGGGCATACAAGGCCTGCTCCAGGGCGTCCAGCACGAAGTCCGTCTGCATGCTGCCGCATGAGCCGCTCAACCGTACAACGCGCCACCGGGACACCTTCACGGTTCATCTGCCGCCAAACCTTGTCAGCACCATAAACTTGCAGGTTTGCCTGCCAGACGCGCTCGATCTACGGCATCAAGGTGACATCACGCTGGACACGCTTGCAGTTCAGCTCAGGATTGCGTTGCCGTGCGGCATGGCGTCGATAGCCCGATGGGGCAATCTGCAGCACCTTGCAGATCGGCTCGACCCCATGAGTAGCGCGATGCGCGTCGATAAATCCTCTCATTACTTGAGCCGGCGGTCGAGCTCCGCCTGGGCAAAAAACGCACTCGCGAGCTTCAATATCTCGTTGGCCTTGCGCAGTTCCTTGACCTCGCGTTCCAGCGCCTTGGCCTCGTTGCTTCTCGCCACGGCACAGCCATCGTTATTGGAGAGCACCACCACCGGCCGACCTTCGAGGGTGGGATCAAACACCCGCTCGCAGGAAACATAGAAGTTGTTGCCATCGACAAGGGCAAATACGGCGGGCATGGCGCGACCGGAGCCTCACTTCAATTTACGCACCACGCCTTTGACCACACCCCAAATCTGCAGTTCCTGACCGGGCTGGATGAGGATAGGTGCGTAATCGGGGTTATGTGGCAGAAGTCTGACGGCGTCTGGTTGTTGGTAAAGTTCTTTGACCGTGAGTTGGCCATCGAGCACAGCCAGGACGATATCGCCGTGCCGGGCCTCAAGAGCCCGATCCACGGCAATCAGATCACCGCTTAAGATGCCGGCATCGCGCATCGACTCGCCGGTCACCCGGACATAAAAAGTAGCCGCTTCGTGTTCGACGAGATAGGCATTGAGATCAAGCGTGCCTTCGGCGTAATCCTCGGCGGGTGAAGGAAACCCCGCCGGCACCGAGCCCTCAAACAGCGGCAGCGCTGCCGGGGTTGCCAGACTGGCGGCTCCCAGCCATTCGATCTCACTCGGCCAGAATGGCCGCTTGGGCTTTTGCAGGTAGGCCTTGATCTCGCCCACCCGGCTGACCGGAACACGGATCACCTGAGTAGGCTCACCATACGGGCCAAACCCCGGTTTTCGCCCTTGGCCGGGCCGGATACCGCCACGAGGCATAAGACACCTTGTTAACTGTTACGACAAACAAAGTGTAGCCGGATCACGGGTGCGCGGGCAAAAATATTTGCCTATCATGGGCCCCAACTTAATTAAATCAGGCTCATCTGGTGAGCCCTGAGGGGCATAAATTACAGGCTCGTTTCTTAGCCAAGGGAGTTTGATCATGGATTATGTAGGGGTCGTTTGGGTACCTGTCGGAGCAAATATTCGCCACGCCCTGCCGTGGTTGCCGCCGGTTCCACCGCAGCATGAAGGGAGCATCTACCTACCCTTCCTGAAACTGGAAGGCGATGGCGCCAGTTTTGATTGCTCTGAACGCAGTCTGCTTTTTGCCGGCCTGATTCACTACTCGTGTAACGGCCCTCTTCTGGTGCCCGCCATCAACCAGCCCTACCTGCGCGAGGTGTTGCTCTTGTTGGCCAAAGGCTTTGGCACGCCCGATCTTGAAGAATTGTGCATGAATGTTGCCGCCAGCATTCGCCATGATTTTGGCAATGGGCTGAGCCGCTTGGCCTTGCGCGCCGGCATGACGCTGCGGCCCGATTCGTCACCTATAAAAAGCGATTTCCTGGTCGATACCTGGTGCCGGCTGCAAACCGGGGATCCGGAAAACAGGCCCGAGTTGGCGCTTGAGGCCATTGAGGTCTTCCCCGGCCTCATCAAGGAAGACATATTTCCGGGCGCTTGGGAGGCCTGCCTTTTAACTTACATCATTGCGCTGGCCATTTTGTCGCGCTGGGCGGATGCCGAGGCCGCCTATGCCACGCACCGGGAGACCTTCTCGGATCCGGAAGATCGGGCAGAGTTGGAGTGGATGTTGGCCCACCGGGCCATCGACATGGAACGCCTGGCGCAACCCAGCCTGGGCTGTCGCGAGTGAGATGAGGGTTTCGGTTTTCTGCCAAGGCACTCCAGATGATCAGCGCGCGGATGAGCACCGCTCACATCGGTGTCGAAACTTTTCGACACCGCACAATCCCGCGCGGTCCTTTGCCGCCAGAACCTGATTCGTGCCTCCGGCTTCGCTAACCTGTCAGGCCTGAAAGGAAATTACATGACTAACATCCTGGTCGTCGATGATGAAGAAGGCATCCGCTCCCTCATCTCCGAGATTCTGACCGATGAGGGATATACCGTCGCTCTGGCGGGCAATGGCCGCCAGGCCCGCGAGCTTTACGCCAGCCAGGTCTTCGATCTGCTCCTGCTCGATATCTGGATGCCCGACACCGACGGCCTCACCCTCTTGAAGGAATGGAACGCCCAAGGCAGCCGGACCATGCCGGTCATCATCATGTCGGCCTTCTCCGAGGAGGGTTACCGCCACCGCTTCTACCAAATGGGGGTGGCCGCCTTCCTGGCCAAACCCATGTCCTATGCCGCGCTGGTGAACGGTGTGCAAGACATCCTTTCTACGCCAGAGCAGCGCTTGGCGAATGCCGACCTGAAAAAGTCGCCGGGGGTTCTGGGCGATAGCGCGGTCGCCCGGGCGCTGGAATTGCGCCTGATGGAATTGGCTCTGACCCGGAACCCCGTCCTGATGACGCTGGAACCGGGCAGCCCCGGTGAGGCCTGCGCTCGGCGCATCGCTGTGGGCAATAACCCCTTCGAGGTTCTAAAAAGCCCCACCGATCTGGCAGAAACGCCAAAGCAGTTGCTGCAACGCCTCCGTGGCGGCACCCTCTTCATCCCCAATGTGGCGAGCTTCGACAAACGCACCCAAGAAGGCCTGGCGCTGGCATTGGAGCGTAGCGCGGAATTCGCCGTGCGCATCATTTGCGGTTCGGAAGAATTGCTCGGCCTCCGGGTCAATGAGGGAACCTACTCGGTCCGGGTTTATCAAGCCATCTGTGACAACGCCGTACGCATCCCGCCCCTGCGTGACCGTCTGGAAGATATTCCGCCCCTCATCGTCCGCTGGCTGCCCGAAGTGGCACGCGAGCAAGGACGCGGTGAGCGCGGCATCACCCCGGATGCCCTGCGCGAACTGATGACGGCACGCCCCTGGCACGGCAATGAGGCCGAATTGCGTCGGCAACTGGCCGGGCTCCTGCTGTTATCCGACCAGGATTGTCTGGATGAACACGATGTCCGCCGGCATCTGGGCATGACCACGGAAGAGCCCATCACGAGCGATTTGCAGCACCTTCTCCAAATGCCCATGAAAAAAGCCGTCGATCATTTCAGCCGGCAATATCTGATGGCCCTCCTGCAACGGTTTGGCAACAACAAATCGGCCGTGGCCGAGTACATCGGCAAGGATCGTACGGCCCTGCACAAGATCCTGCGCCGACTCGACATCCCCCTGCACGACGAACAGGGCAATAAACCCCGGCCCAGAGCCAAAAAATAACGCCTTCCAACCCCTCTCTCATTCATGGATGAATCATGCTCGGCGCAATTTTCGGTGACATGGCTGGCTCGGTGTACGGGATGCGCAACAA
>VGVU01000081.1 GCA_016873905.1 Betaproteobacteria bacterium
CCCACCTGCGCATCGAGTTTCTGCACAAACTGCGTGACGAACAAAAATTCGACTCGCTCGATGCCCTGATCGCCCAAATCGGCCGCGATGCCCTTGAAGCGCGCACCCTGCTGAATGTCGGATAAGCCCATGGATTACAAAGCCACCCTCAACCTGCCCGATACCCCCTTCCCCATGCGCGGCGACCTGCCCAAGCGCGAACCGGGCTGGGTGGCCGGGTGGCAGGAAAAACAGATCTACGCAGCCATTCGCCAAGCCTCTGCCGGGCGACCGCGCTTTACCCTGCACGACGGCCCGCCGTACGCCAACGGCAACATCCACATTGGCCACGCCGTCAACAAAATCCTGAAGGACATCATCCTCAAGAGCAAGACACTGGAAGGCTTCGACGCGCCCTTCGTGCCCGGCTGGGACTGCCACGGCCTGCCGATTGAACATCAGATCGAAAAGCAACACGGCAAGCATCTCGAAGGCAACGCCGTGCGCAAACTCTGTCGCGAATATGCCGCGCAGCAGGTGGAACAACAAAAGCAGGATTTCATCCGCCTGGGCGTCTTGGGCGACTGGAACAATCCCTACCTCACCATGAATTTCAAGGCCGAGGCTGACGAGATTCGCGCCCTCGGCAAGATCTGGGAGAAGGGCTATCTCTATCAGGGCCTGAAACCGGTCAACTGGTGTCTCGACTGCGGCTCGGCGCTGGCCGAGGCTGAGGTTGAATACGAAGACAAGACCTCGCCGGCCATTGATGTCGCCTTCCCGGTTCACCCCAACCACGCTGAAAAACTTGCCGCTGCGTTTGGTCTGGCGCACCCCGTCGCCAACGCCGCCGCCGTGATCTGGACCACCACGCCGTGGACCCTGCCCGCCAACGAGGCGGTGTCGGTACACCCGGATCTCACCTATGACCTGATCTCCACCCCCAAGGGGACGCTGATCCTGGTCCATGAATTGGCCGCCGCCTGTCTGGAACGCTATGCGCTGGAAGGCGAGTTTCTCGGCTCTTGTGCCGGCGCAGCACTGGAACATCTCCTGTTGCAACACCCCTTCCAGTCGCGCGATGTGCTGATGATCTGCGGCACTCATGTCACGCTTGAGGCGGGCACCGGCCTGGTCCATACCGCCCCGGCGCATGGCGTGGATGACTATACGATCGGTCGCAAATACGGTCTTCCGGTCAATAACCCCGTCGGTGACGACGGCCGTTTCCTCCCTTCGACGCCCGCGCTCACCGACGGCGCCCTGGCGGGGCTCTCCGTCTGGGAAGCCAATCCGAAAGTGCTCGCCGAACTGGAAGCGCGCGGCCGTTTGCTGAAAAGCGAGAAGATCCGCCACAGCTATCCGCATTGCTGGCGGCACAAAACGCCCATCATCTTCCGCGCCACCACCCAGTGGTTCATCGGCATGGAACAGCGCGGCAGCGAATCCGCGCCCACGCTGCGCCATCAGGCCGAGATCGCCGTGGACGAGACGCAATTCTTCCCGGCCTGGGGTCGCGCCCGTCTCGAGGGCATGATGAAGACCCGGCCCGACTGGTGCATCTCGCGCCAGCGTAACTGGGGCGTACCGATTCCCTTCTTCCTGCACCGTGAAACCGGCGCGCTGCACCCACGCACCGCCGAGCTCATCGAAACAGTGGCAAGGCGCGTCGAGAGCGGCGGCATCGAGGCCTGGTTCACCCTCGACCCCGCCGATTTACTGGGCGAGGAGGCCGCGCAGTACCGCAAACTCACCGACACGCTGGATGTCTGGTTTGATTCCGGCACCACCCACTGGCATGTCATGCGCGGCTCGCACCCCGACAGCCACAACCACCCGGCCGACCTCTATCTGGAGGGCTCCGACCAGCATCGCGGCTGGTTCCAGAGTTCGCTGCTGACCGGATGCGCCATTGATGGCCACGCGCCGTACAAGGCCCTGCTCACCCATGGTTTCGTCGTCGATGGCAACGGCCACAAGATGTCCAAGTCCAAGGGCAATGTCATCGCCCCGCAAGAAGTCATGAACAAGTACGGCGCTGACATTCTGCGCCTGTGGGTGGCCAGCACCGATTACGCCGGCGAGCTGTCGATCTCCGACAAGATCTTGCAAGGCGTCATCGACAGCTATCGGCGCATCCGCAACACCCTCAAGTTCCTGCTCGCCAACCAGTCCGACTTCGACCCGGCGGCACACGCCCTGCCGGTGGCCGACTGGCTGGAAATCGACCGCTACGCCCTGCACCTCACCCAACAATTCAACGCCGAGGTGCGCACGGCCTATGCCGGTTACGAGTTCCTGCGCGTGGCTCAGGCCCTGCACGGCTTCTGTGCCGAGACCCTGGGCGGTTTCTACCTCGACATCCTCAAAGATCGGCTCTACACCTGCGGCGCAAACTCGAAAGCACGCCGCTCGGCGCAGTCTGCGCTGCACGCCATTACCCGCAGCCTGGTACAGGCCATGGCCCCGATCCTGTCCTTCACCGCCGAAGAGGCCTGGGCCTTCATCCCCGGACGCAGCAGCGCAGAACAAGGCAGCGTCTTCCTGTCTGTCACCAGCGACTTCGAGGCCTCCACAAACACGGCACTGATTACGCGTTGGGACGCCCTCACCGCCTTCCGCCCCACCGTACTGAAGGCCCTGGAGACCGCGCGCGAGGCCAAGATCATCGGCTCGGCCCTGCAAGCTGAACTGGAGATCAGCGCCGACGGCGTGCTGTTTGACCATCTCGCGGCCCTGGCTGACGACCTCAAGTTCGTCTTCATCGTCTCGGCCGTCCGCCTGACCCGCGGCGCGGAGGCCGTCACGGTCATCGCCAGCCCCCACCAGAAATGCGAACGCTGCTGGCATGTCCGCGCTGATGTGAACACCGACGGCCTCTGCGGCCGCTGCGACAGCAACCTGAATGGCCCTGGCGAAGCGCGCGCCTATGCGTAAGGGGTTGGGCCTCGCCGCCCTGGTCATCATCCTCGACCAGCTCAGCAAGTGGGCGGTGCTGGCCAGCCTGCCCCTGTACGCCAGCATTGAGCTGACCGGCTTTTTCAACCTGGTGCATGTGCGCAACGAAGGCGCGGCGTTCTCGCTCCTGGCTGACCAGCCCGGCTGGCAACGCTTCTTCTTCATCGCCCTGTCGCTGACGGTTTCGGCCTTCATCATCGGCTGGCTGAGAAAGCCCGCCCCGGCGCTGCAACACACCGCCCTCGCGCTCATCCTGGGCGGCGCGCTGGGTAATGCCATCGACCGCATCCTGCATGGCAATGTGGTCGATTTCCTCGACTTTCATCTGCTGGGCTGGCACTGGCCCGCGTTCAATGTCGCCGATTCCGCCATCGTCCTCGCGGCGGGCATGTTGATCTGGATGAGCCTGAGGCCACCCCATGAGCAGCCCTGAAATCGGTCTTAACGACCGCGTCACGCTGCACTACCGGCTCGCGTGCGGAGACGCAGAGATCGTCAATACCTTTGCGGAGGGACCCGAGACCTTCCAGTTCGGCCGTGGCGAGATCGACCCCCGCCTGGAATATGCCCTCAAGGGGCTGCGCGCAGGCACGCACACCACGCTGCACCTGGCACCCGGCATGGCCTTTGGCGAGCACGATCCAGACCGGGTCCAATCGTATCCCCGTGCCGACCTGAACGACCTGGCCTCCGAATCAACGCTTGAGGTCGGCCACATCATCCAGTTCCAACTCCCTAATGGGCAAACCCTGCACGGCGCGGTGCTGGCCCTCGACGCCGCCACGGCCACCCTCGACTTCAATCACCCGCTCGCCGGCCGGCCGATCGAATTCGAGGTGCACATCCTGAGTATCGAAAAATGACCACTCTCCTGCTCGCCAACCCGCGTGGCTTTTGTGCCGGTGTCGATCGCGCCATTGCCATTGTCGAACGGGCGCTGGAACGCCATGGCGCACCCGTGTATGTACGCCACGAAGTCGTGCATAACCGCTTTGTGGTGGACAATCTCAAGGCGCGTGGCGCGATCTTCATCGAGGATTTAAACGCGATTCCCGTCGGCTCAGTGCTGGTTTTCAGCGCCCACGGCGTGCCGCAATCTGTGCGGAGGGAGGCCGAGGCGCGCGGTCTCACCGTGTTCGACGCCACCTGCCCACTGGTCACCAAGGTGCACCTGGAGGTCAAACGACTGGTCGAAAACGGCTATGGCATCATCATGATCGGCCACCCCGGTCACCCCGAGGTCGAAGGCACCCTGGGCCAAACCGACGGCCCCAAATGGCTGGTCGAGACCCCTGCCGATGTTGCGCTCCTGGCCAGCGAGATCGGCACCCAACCGGACAAGCGCACTGACAAGTTGGCTGATAAGTTAGCTTATGTCACCCAGACCACCCTATCCGTCGATGACGCAAAGACCACGATCGACGCCCTGCGCACCCACTTCCCCGATATCGTCGGCCCTAAAAAAGACGACATCTGTTACGCCACGCAAAACCGTCAGGACGCGGTAAAAACCCTCGTGACGCGCTGCGACGCCGTGCTGGTCGTCGGCTCCAAGAACAGCTCCAACTCCAATCGCCTGCGCGAGGTCGCCGAACGCGCCGGCGCCAAGGCCTGGCTGATCGACACCGCGGCCGACATCGACCCCGCCTGGCTGACCGGCATGCGCTGCATCGGCATCACCGCCGGTGCCTCGGCGCCCGAGATTCTGGTGGAAGGCGTGAAGGCCCGCCTATACGAACTGGGCATGACTCAAATCGAGACCCTGACCGGCGCTGCAGAAGACATCCACTTCGCGCTGCCGGTGGCACTGCGCTAGCCCACCGGTTGGCCATTGAACCAACTCTTGAACCAAAAAAGCCGGCAAACGCCGGCTTTTTTGTTGGCTATCAGCAAAGATCAGTGCGGCTGCACGCCCGGGCCATAGAAGCGGTAGCCCAAACGCATCTGCTCGCTCTGCGACAGGGCGCGTTTCTCGGCCTCGCTCTTGAACTTGTCGGCGATGCCATCGTAGGTCTTCTTCATCCAGTCCTTGTCCATCAACAGATCGGCCACGCCGGCAGCCCAGCGCAAGCTGTCGGAGGCCGAGTTCAGGCGGGCACCCACACCGTCCATCAGATCGGCAATACGGGATTTCTCAAGGCCATAGGACTGCAGACGAGTGGCCAGTTGCAGCGCCTCATCGGCCGTCTGACAGGCATCCGCTGCCCGTGCAAAGGTTGCCGACGCCGCATCGGCCGCGCCCATGTCGTGATACAACTTGGCCACCTGAGCCAAGGCGAAATGATCCCGCGCCCGCGCCGCCGCCTCACCCAGAATGCGCGTGGCCTCGGTGGCATTGGAGAGGGCATCACGGGCCAGTTCAGCCAGGCGGGTCCAGTCATAGGGGTTCTCACCCGCACTGGCGGCCCGGGCCTGCACCGCCGCCTCAGCCCGTTCACGGCCAAACTGGGCGTCTTTCAACTCGCGCCCCACGGTGCGCACAATCTCGCTAAACCAGACGAAGTCAGCGGCCGAGGCGATGCTTTCGTCAAGCAGCTTGGACAGCCAGGCCTTGTCACCCACCCGATCCACCGCCAGGATCAGCGGCTTGAAGCGGGAGAAATGGAAACCGTCTTCACGCAGGGTCGTCTCCGCGTTGGCCAACACCTTGCCGGCATAAGCGGCATCGCCCAGTTCCAGCATGATGCGATCCGCCAGCGCAATCTGCTCACGCACGGTCTTGCAATTGCCCTCGGCACTCTGGAACTCGACATACTTGGCCTGATTGGCCTCGCGGCG
>VGVU01000082.1 GCA_016873905.1 Betaproteobacteria bacterium
AACACGAGCAACACGAAGAAGCCATCCGGCTAGCCCACCGCATTTGCGGGGCCGCCGCTTTTGTAGGCGCAACGGCGCTTGCCGACCAGGCCCGCGCGCTGGAAAAAACCCTCAAGGGGGGCGTTGCCCACAACGAATCTGCGCTCAATGCGCTACATATGCAATTTTTATCCATCAAAAAGGACCTTGAAGCGCGCCTGAACGGGCCTGCTCACGGCTAGAATAGCGACACCCTGACAGCAACAATGATGAAACATGCTTGATATCCAGCTTTTGCGCAAAGACCTTGCCACCGTAGCCACACGCCTCTCCAGCCGCGACTTTCCCCTCGATACCGCGCGCTTTGAGGCCCTTGAGAGCGAACGCAAGGATCTGCAAACCCGCACGCAAGACCTGCAAGCACAGCGCAACAGCCTGTCCAAGCAAATCGGCATGGCCAAGGGCAAGGGCCTGGATGCCACGGACCTGATGCAGCAAGTCCCCGCCATCAACACCGCATTGACCGATCTGGAAGCGCGCCTCGGCACCCTGCAAAACGAGATGCAGGCCTTCCTCGCGGGCATCCCCAACCTGCCCCAGGACGGTGTTCCGGTTGGACTCAACGAAGAAGGCAATGTCGAGATACGCCGCTGGGGCACGCCGCGCAGCTTCGATTTCACCCCCCGCGACCATGTTGACCTCGGCGAGGCGCTGGAATTGCTCGACTTCCCGACAGCGGTCAAGATTGCCACCAGTCGTTTTGCCCTGATGCGCGGCGACCTCGCCCGCCTGCATCGCGCCCTCGCCCAATTCATGCTGGATGTTCACACCGGCGAACACGGCTACGAAGAGGTCTATGTGCCCTACCTCGTCAACGCCGATTCCCTGCGCGGCACCGGCCAGCTACCCAAGTTCGAGGAAGACCTGTTCAAGGTCGGCGACAGCCTGTACCTGATTCCCACCGCCGAGGTCCCGGTCACCAACATCGTCCGTGACGAGATCATCCCGATCGAGAACCTGCCCATCCGTCTGGTCGCCCACACCCCCTGTTTCCGTTCCGAGGCCGGCTCCTACGGCAAGGACACGCGCGGCATGGTCCGCCAGCACCAATTCGACAAGGTGGAACTGGTCCAGATGGTTCACCCGGACGACTCCGCCGCGGCCCTGGAAGAACTGACCGGCCACGCCGAGACCATCCTGCAGCGCCTGAAACTGCCCTACCGCGTCATGGCGCTGTGCACCGGCGACATGGGCTTCTCGTCCGCCCGCACCTACGACCTGGAGGTCTGGCTACCGGGCCAGCAGGCCTACCGTGAGATCTCCTCCTGCTCCAACTTCGAGTCCTTCCAGGCTCGCCGCCTCCAGGCCCGGTTCAAGAACGAGGCCGGCAAAAACGAGCTGATCCACACGCTGAATGGCTCTGGCCTGGCGGTGGGCCGCTGCCTGGTCGCCGTTCTGGAAAACTATCAGGAGGCCGACGGCAGCATCACCATCCCCGAGGCCCTGCGTCCCTATATGCGCGGTGTCGAACGGCTGCAGGTCAACGCTTAACAGCCTCCGGCGGGCCCTTTGACCCCGGCTTAACCCCGGCCCGAGGGCGGCCGCCTGCAAACCCAAAAAACGCTAGGGTTTCAACAAACGCTTCAGCCACGAAGTGCCCTGCGACTGGAGCGGCTCATAGCGCTGCAAGATGTCGTAATAAATGCGCACATTCTCGGTCAAGGCCCGCGCCTCAGCGCCCCGGGCATAACCGTGCGGAAGGCCCGCCGCAATCCGCGGATTGGACAACAACGGCAGCACCTCCTTGAGATCCTTCCATTTGTGCGGATCCTTGCCCTGTTTGCGGGCCAGACGCATGGCATCCTCAAGATGCCCGGAACCGATGTTGTAACTCGCCAGCGCCAGCCAGGTACGATCCGGCTCGGCCACCGCCTCCGGCAAGGCCGCACGCAATTCCTGCAAATACCGCGCCCCTCCCAGAATGCTCTCGCGCGGATCGGTACGGTCCTCCACGCCCAGATGCTCGGCGGTTTGCTCAGTCAACATCATGATCCCGCGCACGCTGGTAAAGGAACGCGCGTGCGGATCCCATTGCGACTCCTGATAGGCCAGCGCCGCCAGCAGGCGCCAATCAATCCCCGTCTTTCGCTCGGCCAGATGAAAATGAGCCTTCAGCGCGGGAAGGCGTTCCGTGCGCAAACGCAGAATGCTCAGCACATCCACTTCGGCAAGACGCGAGACATGGCCGAAATAGCGTTCGCGCAATTGCGCCACCAGGCCCGCCGACTCGGCCTTGCCGAAAAAGCGCTGCAGGCGTTGCGTGAAACCGCTCTCCAGGCGCGGCGACACCAACCAGGCCAGATGCTGTGGCTCAGCCACCTCAAACACGGAATCCAGGCCCGTCAGGTAATTGCGCTCAATCGCCAGATTACGCTCATCGCTCACCGTGCAATCGGACAAACCATGCGACACGCGCTCCAGCAATTCACCGGGCGTCGCCTCCTCCATGTGCCGGATGCCACGCCCGAGCGAGGCCGGCCTCAGATTCTGCGCCCACTGCGCACCCGCACTCCCGCCCACCACCTCAACCCGCAAGCCGCCAAGATCGGCGGCCGAGCGCGGGATCGGCGTAACCTGCGCACCGCACACCAGCCATTGCCGCAGACGCTCATACACAGGCCCCGTCCTGACGCCACCGATTTTCTCGACTAACGGCGACAAGGCCGCCGCTGCAATATGCGCCTCCCCCCGCGCCAACCGGGCGTGCAGCGAATCCAGCGAATCGACCACCACAAACCGCACCGTCCAACCCTGCTGATGCGCAAAGGCCGTCACCAGGTCATGCTCAAAGCCCATCGCCTCATCATCTGCACCCAGGAAATAGGTCGTCGGCCCGTTCAAGGTCAGCACCACCAACTCACCCGTGTCGCCCGGTAACGGTGGCACACGGCCACAACCGGTCAACGCCCCCGCCAGCAAGGTCAACAACAGCACACGGTAAAAAGACGATGCAATTCTGGGCAAGGATCCATTCCCCAAAACGAGCCAGACCGGTAGAATAGCGCACATGGCCGACCTCAGCGTCGGCCGATCGTTTCAGACCGACCCGGAAAGGTGGCAGAGTGGTCGAATGCACCGGATTCGAAATCCGGCATACGGTTTACCGTATCGGGGGTTCGAATCCCCCCCTTTCCGCCAGAATATGGCATCCCCGCGCTAAGCCATTGATTTATGCGCGTTTAGCGCGGCGGATTTAACAGGATTTAACAAAATCCAACGTAAATTGCCGTAAGATTGTCGTAAAAATTCAACGCTTGGAGTTTTACGACAAATGCTGACTGCGAAGCAGATCGAAGCCCTGGCGCCTCGTGAGAAACCTATCGTGTAGCCGACTCTCGTGGCCTCTCTTGCCACCGTTCTAGCGATGCTGCCAGCCAGTACATCCAGGACATCACAACCACCTTCCGCTGGTGGACTATTGCGGGGCATGTGGTCAGTGGCCATGATGCCTGTGCGTAGGTTTTTCTCAGCTGGGGAGGAAATTCTGCACGCCAATCTCAAGCCACCACGAAAGGCAATGTTCCGGATTTCTCCCCGTGCTCCATGTAAGGGGAAGCTGCCTGGCGCAAGGGAAGAATGTTTTTGGCGTTCTGTAGTCAGGGCAACTCTCAGGCATCTGCCCGACTCAAGCTCAATCTTTGTCAACTTGTATTTAATAGACGACCGGTCCAAAATTAACGCATGCTGATGCAATTCCACATCCGCCGCCTTGGTCGACCTCCAAGACAGCGTGACGAGCTGACGGGTGCGCGCGAGATGCTCATGCGCGCCGGTCTGGAGGTGCTCACCGAAAAGGCTTCTCGGCCACAAGCATCGAGGAAATTCTCAGCAGAGTGGGCGTGTCCAAGGGCTCGTTCTATCACTACTTCGACAGCGAGGAAGCCTTCAGCCTGGAGCTCATCGCGAGGTACGGCGAATTCTTCGCGGCCAAGAAATGGGCGCGCTACCGGAAAGTTTCCGGGCGCGACTGCAGCACACCTTTGAAGACTGGCAGCGGCGCTTCGCCCACTGCCTCGTGGAAGCCCAGCAAGCTGGTGAGCTCTCAAATGAGGTGGATGCGCAGCAAGTAGCTGAATTCTTCTGGATCGGCTGGGAAGGTGCAGTTTTGCGCACCAAGCTTGAGCACAATTCCACGGCACTGGAAGTGTTCACACAATTTTTCTTCGCCGGCTTCCGATCGAAGTGATTTTTTGCCAGAAACTAGACGATCGGTCTAATTTCAAAGGAGAGCAAATTGTTCAACGGCATCTTGATCACGAAGGATGAGTCGGGTTACCGCGCAGCGGTGACTAAGCTAGACGAGGCCCAGTTGCCCTCAGGCGATGTGACCGTGCTGGTGAGCCACTCGACGCTCAACTACAAAGACGGCCTAGCCATCACCGGTAAGGGACCTGTGGTGCGCGGCTTCCCCATGGTGCCGGGCATTGACCTCGTGGGCATTGTTGAGGAGAGCGCTAACCCGGCCTACCGCGCTGGCGACGCCGTGCTGCTCAACGGGTGGGGCGTGGGCGAGGTGCATTGGGGCGGTTTGGCGCAAAAGGCCCGCCTCAAGGGCGACTGGCTAATTCCACTGCCCTCTGCATTTACGCCGCAGCAAGCGATGGCCATTGGCACCGCAGGCTACACCGCAATGCTGTGCGTGCTCGCGCTCGAGCGCCATGGCGTCAAGCCGTCCGATGGCGAGATCCTCGTCACGGGCGCAGCTGGCGGTGTGGGCAGCGTGGCCGTCGCGATCTTGGCCAAGCTGGGCTACAAGGTCGTGGCCGCCACCAGTAGGACTCAGGACGCGGACTACCTTCAGTGTCTGGGAGCCAGCGAGGTGATCGATCGCGCGCAATTCGCCTCACCCAGTAAGCCCTTGGGTAAAGAGCGCTGGGCCGGTGCTGTCGATGTCGTGGGCAGCCATGTGCTCGCCAACATTTGCGCCACAACCAAGTACCGCGGCGTAGTGACCGCTTGCGGCCTGGCCGCGGGCATGGACTTGCCGGCCACCGTTGCACCTTTCATTTTGCGGGGTGTAACCCTCGCGGGCATTGACAGCGTGATGTGCCCGCGCGCTGACCGTCTCGTCGCGTGGCAACGACTGACTACTGACCTCGATATAGCTAAGCTCGGTGAGATCAGCCGCGAAGTGGGTTTGGCCGAAGCGATCCCGCTGGCAAGCCAGCTGCTCAGCGGCAAAGTCCGTGGCCGCATCGTCGTCGATGTGAACCGCTGAACAACGCACACCCCCTCAACCCCGATTCATCACCCCAGAAGAAAACCATAACCCAAACCACGCAAGCCCCCGTGAGCCACTTTCCCGTTACCTCCCGTTTCGCCGTGCCTTACAGTGGCTTGCGGATGGACAGCAGGCCGCGCACCTGACCAGCGCTGTAGCCGGTGGCCTTGTCGGCCGGGTACTGGCTAGCCAGGGCGGAATTGACCTCGGCCGGCATGCTGTCGGTAGCGCCATGGCAGAGCAGGCAGACCGGCTGGGTGACGAGGGCCTTGGCATAGCGGAAAACCTTGCCGTTGGGGGTGTCCACCACGGCGTGCATGTCCAGAGTCTCCGGCTTCTCGCCCGCCGCCAGACGCTTTTCCAGTTCGGCCTGGGCCTGGGTTTCCCAGGCATCCGGCACGCCCTTGGGATTGCGGTTCTTGGGGCTCACCCGCTTGATCTGGAAGCC
>VGVU01000083.1 GCA_016873905.1 Betaproteobacteria bacterium
CACGGTGAGTTTGGGGCTGCGTTTGAACTGCTCGGTCACCGCGCGGAGTTGCACCGCACCCCGGCGGGGCGTGAGCAGGCGTTTGTGTATTGTTATTGTCGCCGGGGGTAATACGCCGCGCTTTCATGATGGCTGCACGATCGCCGCTGTTTGTTTGCATTGGCGTTAATTATCCGACCGTTGTCGGCCGGATTGCGGCTACCTTTGCAGGGAATAACCTCGGCTTATGTTCGAATTCAAAAAATTGACTGTCATTGCGGGGGCGGTATGAATACCCTAGTGGCCGGTAAAAGATCGTTTTGTCTTGTCTTGACCTGTCGTTGAACAGGTTGTTTTGTTCCGAATGGAACGCACTTTTGAGGTTTATCTATGCGTATTATTCTTCTCGGCGGCCCCGGCGCGGGCAAAGGTACCCAAGCAAATTACATCAAGGAAAAGTATGGTATTCCGCAGATTTCCACCGGCGACATGTTGCGCGCCCATGTGAAGGCGGGTTCCGAGTTGGGTGTGGCGGCCAAGAAGATTATGGATGCCGGCGGTTTGGTGTCCGACGACATCATCATCGGTATGGTGAAAGAGCGCCTGACCCAGGATGACTGCAAGGCCGGCTACCTGTTCGACGGTTTCCCGCGCACCATTCCCCAGGCTGAGGCACTGAAGGCTGCGGGCGTGCCGATCGACGCTGTGGTTGAGATTGATGTGCCGGATGCGGAGATCGTCAAGCGGATGTCCGGTCGCCGTGTGCATGTGGCCTCCGGTCGTACCTACCATGTCGTGTTCAACCCGCCCAAGGTCGCCATGAAGGACGATGTCACCGGCGAGGACCTGATCCAGCGCGACGATGACAAGGAAGAAACCGTCATGAAGCGTCTCGACATCTATCACGCCCAGACGGAGCCGTTGGTCAAGTTCTACAGCGACTGGGGCAACACCGGTGCAGCGAATGCGCCCAAGTACATTCGGGTCTCTGGCGTAGGCTCCGTGGATAGCATTACCGGTGCCGTGTTTGCCGGTCTGGATGCGCTGAAGAAATAAGGCATGACCCCAATCCCGGCATTTACCGAGGCCGACTTGGCCCTGATGCATGAGGCGCTCCGTGAGCGCTTCGGGCATGCGGTTGAGATGGATGAGGTCGAGACCGAGATCCGCATCAGCCCGGCGGATCGCGATCTGACGCTCTGCCCGGCCCTGTATTGGGAAGAGGGTGGCTGTCGCTTTGTGTTGTCCAAGACGGGGCCGAATCAGTTTCGTTCCATGTTTTTCTGGTCGGTGCGGGATCGTTTTGCCACTGGCCAAGAGGAATACGACAACCTTGGCGATTGTGTCGTGACGCTGCTCAAGATGCAGGAAGAGGCCGATGCCGCGCGTAAGGCCATGCCGGAAGGGTTTGACCCGCGTGGAGTGGAGTCCGTGTAATCAAGCATTAACAGGGGGTGACACTTGCGCCCTCTGCTCTGGAGTGAATGAATGGAAAAGAAAAACGCTTTTTATGCCCAGTCGGGTGGTGTGACCGCCGTCATTAATGCCTCGGCCAGTGGCGTGATCGAAACCGCACGCAAACACGCTGACAAGATCGGCACGGTGTACGCCGGCCGTAATGGCATCATCGGTGCGTTGACCGAGGATCTGATTGATACCGCGCTGGAAAGCGCCGACGACATTGCGGCGCTGCGCCACACCCCGTCGGGTGGTTTTGGTTCCTGCCGCTTCAAGCTGAAAAGCCTGGAAGCGAACAAGCGCGAGTACGAGCGCCTGATCGAGGTCTTCAAGGCCCATAACATTGGCTACTTCTTCTACAACGGCGGTGGCGACTCTGCGGATACCTGCTACAAGGTTTCGCAACTGTCCGAGGCCATGGGTTATCCGATTCAGGCCATCCATGTTCCCAAGACCGTGGACAACGATCTGCCCATCACCGACAACTGCCCCGGCTTTGGTTCGGTGGCCAAGTACATTGCCGTTTCTACCCTTGAGGCCTCGTTCGATGTGAAGTCGATGGCCAAGACCTCGACCAAGCTGTTTGTGATTGAGGTCATGGGTCGTCACGCGGGTTGGATTGCGGCGGCGGGCGCGCTGGTGGCTGATCAGGGCATCCCGGTCGTCACCCTGTTCCCCGAGATCGAGTTCAACGAAGAGAAGTTCATCGACAAGGTTCAGTTGATGGTGCAGAAGTTTGGCTATTGCACGGTCGTGGTTTCGGAAGGCTGTCACTATCCGGATGGCCGTTTCCTGGCCGAGCAGGGCACCCGCGATGCCTTCGGTCACGCCCAGTTGGGCGGTGCCGCACCCGTGGTGGCCAATATGGTCAAGGCCCGTCTGGGCCTGAAGTTCCACTGGGCTGTGGCGGATTATCTGCAACGCGCCGCCCGCCACATCGCTTCCAAGTCCGATGTGGAGCAGGCCTATGCCCTTGGCCAAGCGGCGGTTGAATTGGCAGTTGCCGGCCACAACTCGGTTATGCCGACCGTGGTGCGCAAGTCTTCCAAGCCGTATGTGTGGGAGATTGGCCATGCACCGCTGTCTCAGGTCGCCAATGTCGAGAAGTTCATGCCGCGCGATTTCATTAGCGACGACGGCTTTGGCATTACCGACAAGTGCCGCGAATACCTCTATCCGCTGATTCAGGGTGAGGACTATCCGCCGTACGAAAACGGTATGCCGAAATATGTGACGCTGAAGAATCAGTCTGTCGCCAAGAAACTGGCGGCGTTTGAACTGTAACAGGCGCGCATGACCATTGATCGGGCGCGTGAATTGTTGGCGGTGCAAGTGGGCTTTGGCGGGTTTTACAACGGAAATTCCGCCAAGCTGATTCTTTCTGAGATTCAGAAGGAACACGGGCAGGTCGCAGTGGACGCCTTGATCGGTGAGATGGGTTTGAATCAGGTGTTCGGTTTTCAACCGGGCACCCGTTTTGTTGGGGGTATGGCCTACCCCCAGGGGTGAGTCTGGTTTTTTGGGTTTTTTTCGGGAGCGTGTAAATGAATGAGTATTTGATATTTTCCCTGCTGGCAGCGGGCCTCGCCCTGCTGTACGGGATGGTTACCATTAAGTGGATTATGGCCTTGCCGACGGGGAACGATCGGATGCGTGCCATTGCGGCCGCTGTTCAGGAAGGTGCACAGGCCTACCTGAATCGTCAATACACCACCATCGGCATCGTTGGCGCGGTCTTGCTGGTCGCCATCTTCCTGGCCCTGGGCTGGCAGACGGCCATCGGTTTCGCTCTCGGTGCCGTGCTTTCGGGCGTCACCGGTTACATCGGCATGAATGTGTCGGTGCGCGCCAATGTGCGTACCGCGCAGGCGGCCACCCAAGGTCTGAATGCCGCCCTCAATGTGGCCTTCAAGGGCGGTGCCATCACCGGTATGCTGGTGGTCGGCCTGGGCCTGTTGGGCGTGGCTGGTTACTACACCTTCCTGATCAGCACGGGCATGGAGTCCAAGGACGCCACGCATGCGCTGGTGGGCCTGGCCTTTGGTAGCTCGCTGATCTCCATCTTCGCCCGTCTGGGCGGCGGCATCTTCACCAAGGGCGCCGATGTCGGCGCTGACCTGGTGGGCAAGGTGGAAGCCGGTATTCCTGAAGACGACCCCCGCAACCCCGCCGTGATCGCCGACAACGTGGGCGACAATGTGGGCGACTGCGCTGGTATGGCCGCCGACCTGTTCGAGACCTACGCCGTGACCATTATCGCCACCATGGTGCTGGGCGGCCTGATGATCGTTGATTCGCCGGCAGCCGTGGCGTATCCGCTGGTCCTGGGTGCGGTGTCCATCATTGCCTCGATCATTGGTACCTACTTCGTCAAGGCGCGTGAAGGCGGCAAGATCATGAACGCCCTCTACCGCGGTCTGGCCGTGTCTGGCGTGCTGGCGATCCCGGCCTTCTGGTTTGTGACCAACTGGATGTTCCCGGCCGGTCTGAACATGACGGACGGCACCACCGTGTCGAGCATGAGCCTGTTCCTGGCCTCGATGATTGGTCTGGTTCTGACCGCCGCGATGGTGTGGATCACCGAGTATTACACCGCAACGGAATACGCCCCGGTTCGTCACATTGCCCAAGCCTCCACCACCGGTCACGGCACCAATGTGATCGCAGGTCTGGGTGTGTCGATGAAGTCCACCGCGCTGCCCGTCATTGCCGTGTGTGCCGCCATTTATGGTGCCTATGCCCTGGGCGGCCTGTATGGCATCGCCATCGCCGCAACGGCCATGTTGTCGATGGCCGGCATCATCGTCGCGCTGGACGCCTACGGCCCGGTTACCGACAACGCCGGCGGCATTGCCGAGATGGCCGAGTTGCCGGAAGAGATCCGCAACATTACCGATCCGCTCGATGCCGTGGGTAACACCACCAAGGCCGTGACCAAGGGCTATGCCATCGGTTCCGCCGGTCTGGCTGCGCTGGTTCTGTTCGCTGACTACACCCATGCCCTGACCGCAGGTGGCCAGAGCCTGACCTTTGACCTGTCGAACCACGAAGTCATCATCGGCCTGTTCATCGGCGGCATGGTGCCCTACCTGTTCGGCGCCATGGGCATGGAGGCCGTCGGCCGCGCTGCCGGCTCCATCGTGGTGGAAGTGCGTCGTCAGTTCCGCGAGATCCCCGGCATCATGGCCGGCACCGCCAAGCCCGAATACGGCACCTGCGTGGACATGCTGACCAAGGCCGCGATCAAGGAAATGATGATCCCCTCCCTGCTGCCCGTTGTTGTGCCGCTGATCGTTGGCCTCACCATGGGTGCTCAAGCCCTGGGCGGCGTGCTCATCGGTACCATCATCACCGGTATCTTCGTGGCCATCTCCATGACCACCGGCGGTGGTGCCTGGGATAACGCCAAGAAGTACATTGAAGAAGGCAACCACGGCGGCAAGGGCTCTGACGCGCACAAGGCGGCAGTGACCGGCGACACCGTCGGCGACCCCTACAAGGACACCGCCGGCCCGGCCGTTAACCCGCTGATCAAGATCATCAACATCGTCGCACTGATGATTGTGCCGCTGCTGGCCTGATCGCCTGCAATCGGCAGATAAAGCTGTAAGTAAAAAAGGCCGGGCTTGCCCGGCCTTTTTCTGTTTGGCAAAACCGGATTAGCAGTGTCGATGCATTGACTTGAAGTGTCGAGTAGAATGCCCCGGTTCGTTTCTTTTCCAGATACTGAGGAACACCATGCAAATCAAAACAATTTCCGTCGCCCTGTGGATGGCCTGTGCCACTTCGGTGTCGGTGGCTGCCGAGGTATCAACAAGCGCCCAACCGCACCTCCCGCAAACCCCAGAGGCCTGGCTGCAGCGCATGACAGATTTCAGCCAGAACGGCATCGCCTTCAAGGACCCGCGTGCCTTCATGGCCTGGTCCAACGCGGTTACCGAGCCTGGGCTCTATCCGGTGCTGGTGCAGGGCATGATGAATCCCGCCCTGTCGCTGCACATGATCAACAGCGCCGTTAGCCCGGCGGCCGTTCGTAACATGGCCAGCTTTGTTGATCCCGCTATCCCTGTGCGCTGGATGAGTGCTGCGGTTGATCCGCGTTTCTATGCTCAGATGGCGACGCAGTTTGCGGATCCGGGCAAGATGATGCGTTGGGTGATGCTGCCGATGGATCCTCGTGTGGCCCAGACGGCCGCTCAGATGATCAACCCGGCCCAAGCCATGAAGTGGGTCATGCTCCCGGCGGATCCGCGGGCGTGGAATGT
>VGVU01000084.1 GCA_016873905.1 Betaproteobacteria bacterium
AATTGCCGCAGGCCGTGCAGTTCTCGGCGTTCCAGACCGGATGCTCGAAACGGATCTGCGTCATGTCGCGGAACACACCCGTGACCGCCGGGATCAAGGCCATCCCCATGAAGGGATCGGCCAAGTTATCCGAACCGCGTCCCGTCATGTAGAAATTGCCCGTCTGCTCCCAGAAGCGATGGATATCGGCCTGCTTTGAGCCTTGCTCCGCCGGCGTCTCCGGTTGCTGGGTCAGCATGATGGGCAGGGCAGGCCGTGCCCGAAGCGAGGTCGCCTGGCGAGCACCCACCTTCATCACCTCAGCAGGGATTTCATGGATCTCGGTATAGCCGCGCCGCACCACCCGCAGGTTGTCTTCAACAATACGCTTGCCCTTCTTGCCGAATTTCGCCTGCAACTGGTTTTCGATGGCGGTGAACAGGGTCTCTTCCGACAAGCCGGCCCGTTCCTTGACATCGGAGGCATGGAAGAAGGCGCCCTGGAAGGCATTGCCCTGCATACGCAACTGCAGGTCAGGGTTGGAGGACTCCTCGCGCGCAATGGTAAAGGCATCCAGATAGAAGACGCGAATACCCTGTTCGACGATGTATTTCTGGATATGGATCGGGAAGGTCGCCCACAAATCCGCGGCATCCGGCAGGTTGCTCTGGATAATGAATACGCCGCCCTGGCTCAGCCCGGAAACCGCATTGGTATGCAGGAAGACCTGCGAGTCCGGCGAGAGCACGACATCGACATGGCTGTACTCACAGTTGATGCGAATCGGATCCGGCGCCGCCGACAAATAGTAGGTCGTCGGCTGTCCCTTCTTTTCGGAACCGTATTTCGGATTCGCCTTGATGTCCCAGCCCAAGAGTTCGAACAGGGTCATGGCAAGGTTCTTGCCGGTCGTCACCGCACCCCAGCCACCGACTGAATGCATCCGCACCGCAATCCCGCCCTTGGGCATCAGATTGGGGTTTTCAGAGCCGCGCAGAGCCAGATCCCGGATCTGCGGATAGGCCTCCAGCAGGTCCTGCTGGTGGAGCTCCTGCTTGGGATGCGCCGCCTGATCGCGCACAAAGTCTATGGATAGATAGAAGAATCGCCGCTGGGCACCGGCATTCCCGGTCTTGCCCCCTTCCAGCATGTTCTCGACCGCCGCGATCAGCGCCTCGGGCTGAAGGTCGCGCGATCCGATGCCGTAACAGCCGGAATAAAGCTGAGGAATTTCCGCGCCGGAATGGAACGCCGCATAGCCTGCATGCTGCCCCCCCGTACGGCCCGCCACCCCGTTCTCGACACACTTCGAGACCACGGCACGCACCTCGCGCATCAGCGGCAGATCTTCAGACAGCGGTTGGTCGGTTCGCTCCAGGACCGCTACGCCCTTCTTGCCCTTCAAGAGATGCCCCAACAGATCCCCGGGGAAGGGGCGGAACATGGTCAGATTGACGACACCCACCCGGATCTGACGCGTCTCGCGCAAGTAATCGGCTACCGCGCCGGCCTGCACCGTCATGCTACCCTGGCCCAGGATCAAGTAGTCCGCATCCTCACAGCGATACCCCGCCACACGCGCGTAGCGACGGCCAGTCAGCTCGGCGTACTCTTCCGCACAGCGGTCGAACAACGCCGGGATATGTTGGAAAAAGTACGGCCGCTGCGCCGCCACCGCCTGCATGTGCGCATCCTGGTTGGCCACCGCACCCGAGGCCATCGGTGCGTCAACATCCCATAGGGCCGGGATGCGGCGCCGCTTGGGCCCGTAGAGGATCACCTGCGCCGGCGTCGGCGTATCAATCAGGTCACCGGGCAGGCCCAGGAACTCCGCCACCAGCTCACGCTCTGGAACCTGCACCGGCTCAATCAGGTGCGTGGTCAGAAATCCGTCCATACCCATGATCGCCGGGGTCAGGGACAGTTCTGCCGTCTTGCGTGCAATCAGGTTGAGGTCAGCCGCCTCCTGAGCGCTGGCCGCCATCACCTGAATGAAGCCGGTGTCATCGACGCTGTGATAGTCGTCGTGACCGCAATGCACATTGAGCGTGGCCTTGGTAATTGCGCGACAGCCCATGTTGAGCACATAGGGCAGACGCTTGCCCACCGCTCCGTACAGCGATTCGTGCATAAACACGGCGCCCTGGGCCGATGTGAAATTAACCGCACGCAAACCGGTCATGGCCATGCCAGCCGTCACGCCGGCCGCCGCGTGTTCAGATTCAGGCTCGACAAAGATCAGGGGCCGGCCCGAGACATTGATATGCCCTGCGGCTACCGACTCGGACCAGTACTCGCCCATGTTGGTGGACGGGGTAATCGGATAGGCGCCAGCCGCATCGGAGGCCTCGCGCTCCACGAGAATGACCGCCGTATTACCGTCGATCGCATCGCGCACGCCGGGGTATTTCACCGGCTGGGAGGTCGGTTCATTCGTTTGGGAAGCAAACAGGTTCTTGAACATGGTCATTCTCCGAATCCAACCTAGGCCGCCAGCGGCAAGGAGGTTATGCGCACAATCTTCTTGGCCGCGATGCCGCGCGTTGTCTGCTCATTCTCGAGCCAGACAATGGCGCCGGTCGGACAGCGTTCGATGGATTTGACCGTGGCCAGATCATTGCGGGTGTAATCGATCACAGCCAGATTCCGGTCCATGTGCATGAGGCCTGGCGGGGAATCCGCCACACATTTTCCGCACGCGTTGCAGGCCACGGCACACTGAGCCTCGGCGATGTCACCCTCGGCCTGACTCTTGCACGCCATCCATAACTTGTGGCTGATCTTCTGCAGGGAAAACAAGGATTTGGGGCAGACCTCCACGCAGTCACCACACGCCGTGCACAGATCGGTCTGCACCACGGGCAAGCCAAACTTGTTCATCGCAATCGCAGAGAATTCGCAGGCGCTCTCGCAATCACCAAGGCCCAAACAGCCCCAGGCACAATCCTTCCCGCCGCCGCTAACCACATTGGCGGCGCGACAGCTTTTCATCCCCTCATAGCGGGCCCGCATACGGGCCACATGATGACCGCCGGCGCACGCCAGCCGCGCCACCTGCTTTTCCACTTCGCCCATCGCGACACCCAGCATCCCGGCGATATAGGCATTCATCTCAGGCGGATTGACCGAGCACTTTGCCGGCACGATGTCGCCAGCAACGACCTGTTCGGCGAAGTTGCGACACCCTGCCGTTCCGCAAGCCCCGCAGTTGGAATGGGGCAGACAGTCCTCCACGGCATCAATGCGTGGGTCCTCAAACACATACAAGCGACGACTGGCCATCGACAGAAACCAGGCCAAAACGCCCCCAAGGGCCGCCATGAAGGCCCCTGCCAAGACGATGCCAGTCCAAGTCTCGCTCACTCACCACTCTCCTTGCGCGCTTAAAGATTTATAACCCGCCAACAAAGTCTATATATTTTCAAATACACTGACCGACAAATATTTCAATCCAGAGTATTAAGGAATTGAATTATCATTCGACACAACCATAAGAAAGAATGGATGTCGTGCCCACGCCAGAGATCTCCCAGGAGGCCCCGATGTACTACAAAAATAATCGGATCAAACAATTGCGCGCCTTCCACCAGGTCGTGCGGGCCGGCAATATTTCACGCGCGGCCGAGCGACTGTGTCTCAGCCAGCCTGCCGTCTCACTCCAGATACAGGCCCTTGAGCGTGAGATGGGCATCGTTCTGTTCGAGCGCCGGGGCCCGAATCTACGCCTGACCCCGGAGGGTGAGACCCTGTACCATCTGGTGGAGCCACTGGTGGAGGGCGTCGATAAGCTGCAGGAGAACTTTGCCGCCCTGTTTGGCAATGTGAATTCTGGTGATCTGAATATCGGGGCCGGCGAATCGACCATTCTTTATGTCCTGCCTGAGGCCGTCCGCCGCTTTGTGGGTCAGCACCCCGGCGTACGCCTCAAGCTGAACAATGTGACCGGGCGTGATGGCATGAAAATGCTCCGCGCCAATGAGATTGATCTGGCGGTCGGCTCGATGCTAGAGGTTCCCGAGGATCTCGAATATCGCCCCTTCGCGACCTTCGATCCCATGCTCATCACCCCTCTGGACCACCCCTTGGCCCAACTGGCGAGCACGCGCGAAATCACCCTGGAAGACATCAGTCGCTACGGTCTGATTCTGCCGCCGGCGCACCTGTCCACTTGGCGTATCGTCAAGTATGTCTTCCAGCAACACGATCTGACC
The DNA here is from genome assembly GCA_016873905.1 of Betaproteobacteria bacterium. Lineage (GTDB taxonomy): Bacteria > Pseudomonadota > Gammaproteobacteria > Burkholderiales > Thiobacillaceae > QYQG01. The sequence continues at coordinate 4,191 of VGVU01000084.1, forward strand.
TTTATGGTCACCCTTGAGGCCGGCGGGTGGGAGGTCATCAAGAAATATGTGGAACTGGGGATGGGGATTTCCATCGTCACCGATATCTGCCTCGGCGGCACCGAGCGGTTGGCACGCATCCCGCTTGTACGCTACTTCCCGCAGCGCAGTTATGGGCTGGTGCTGCGTCGTGGGGGGATCCTGTCACCCCAGGCGCGGCGTTTTATCGAAGTCCTCGAGGAGGTGTACCAGACCCGGCCACCCCTGCCACAGACTCAGACGATTGCACGCACGGAGACCGCCGCGTCTACACCGAAGCCTGGACGACGATCACGCAAAGGGCCAGCAAACCTTGCGGCAGAAGACCCAGGCCCAGCACGGCCAGACCGTTGAAGCTGAGCAGACCGATGGCGCCGCCTGCCGGAGCAATCCGGTGGGGCCCTTCGACGGGGGCATCGAAGTACATGAGCTTGACGATGCGCAGGTAATAGAAGGCGCCGATCAACGAGAACATGACCGCCAGCACAGCCAAGGCGATCCAGCCGCCACCCACCAGCGCCTGAAGCACAAAGAACTTGGCATAGAAACCCAGGAAGGGCGGCAGGCCCGCCATCGAGAGCATCACCACCGCCATCATCGCCGCCAGCCAGGGGTAATCACGATTCAGGCCACGGAAGGCATCCAGCGTATCCGCCTCGGCATCCTTGCGGGACAGATACACGATCAGACCGAAGCTCGCCAAGGTCATGATCACATAGGCGATCACATAGAACATGCTGGCCGCAAAGCCGGCAATGCTGGCCGCCAGCACGCCCAGAAGCAAAAAGCCCATGTGCGAGATGGTCGAATAGGCCAGCATGCGCTTGATATTGGTCTGCATGATCGCCGCGAGGTTGCCGATAGCCAGACTCGCGACGGCCATGACCGCCAACATGGACTGCCAGTCACGCAGCAGTTCAGGCAGGCCCAAGACCAGCATCCGCATGACGATGGCGAAGGCCGCCAACTTGGGCACCGAGGCCAGGAACAGGGTCACCACCGTCGGCGCGCCCTGATAAATATCAGGCACCCACATATGGAACGGGGCCACCCCGAGTTTGAAACCAATGCCGGCAACAATGAAGACGAGGGCAAAGGTCAACAACATGGTGTTGCCCGACTGGCCATGCAAGGCCTTGGCAATACCGGTCAGCTCCAGAGTGCCGGTCGCGCCATAGAGCAGGGACATGCCATACAGCAGCAGGCCCGAGGCCAGTGCACCCAGGATGAAGTATTTCATCGCCGCCTCGGAGGACTGCGCCGAATCCCGCTGCATGGCCACCAGGGTATAGAGGGACAGAGACAACAACTCCAGGCCCAGGTAGAGCGTCAACAGGCTACCGGCGGAGATCATGACCATCATGCCCAGCACGGCAAACAGTGCCAGGGCAAAGTACTCGCCTCGCAACAGGCCAAACTCACGGAGGTAGGCTCGGCCGTACACGAACGAGG
>VGVU01000085.1 GCA_016873905.1 Betaproteobacteria bacterium
CCGTTCCGGTGGCGCCGCCCCAGCCCACGATTCAACAGCGGGTGCGTGCACTGGAAACCCAGGTGGAACAGTTGTTGACTCAGGCGCGGGCGGAATATGCCGCGCCGACGCCTGCCACGCTGGCGTCACCCCCGCCTCCGGCGCCAGGGCTGGCGGCTCGGAGCCTGAGCGCGGCGCGGGAGATGGGACGCATCGAGGCTGAGGTCTCCGAATATCAGCAACGCCCCCGGCGGATGTTCATCGGCGTACGGGCCGAGGAGTATGTCTTTGCTCGTTACATCGAAGATTGGCGCATGAAAGTGGAACGGGTCGGAAACATGAATTACCCCGAGGCGGCGCGGCGGCAAAAACTCTACGGCAGCCTGATGCTCAAGGTAGAGATTGGGGCCGACGGGCGTCTGCTCAATGTAGAGGTCGAGCGTAGCTCCGGAGCGCGTATCCTCGATGCGGCGGCGGTCCGCATTGTCGAGATGGCGGCCCCTTTCCCCGCGTTCAGTGAAGCGATGCGTGCCAAGGCGGATATCCTCAGCATCAACCGAGTGTGGACCTTTACCCGCGAAGACCGGCTCTCGGCGCAATAAATCCTGGCTGCAGGAGTACAATCAAGCCCGTTGTCAAATCATCCGATCTTTTGAGAGGCGCATCATGCATACCGGTACCACGCTGACCCAATTCATCATCGAAGAACAACGCCATGTCGCCGGGGCGACGGGCGACTTTACCTCGCTGCTCAATGATGTGGTGACCTCCGTCAAGGTCATTGCCAACGCCGTCAACAAGGGCGCGCTGGTGGGCACCATGGGCGCGCTGGATTCGCAAAATGTGCAGGGTGAGACCCAGAAAAAACTGGATGTCATCACGAATGACATCATGATCCGCGCCAACGAATGGGCCGGTCACCTGGCGGGTATGGCCTCGGAAGAGATGGACGATGTTTACCCCATTCCGCACAAATATCCGCTGGGCAAATATCTGCTGGTATTCGATCCGCTGGACGGCTCGTCCAATGTCGATATCAACATCTCGGTCGGCACCATCTTCTCCATTCTGCGCGCGCCGGTCGCGGGTCGCGCCGCCACGGCTGAGGATTTCCTCCAGCCGGGCACCAAGCAGGTGTGCGCCGGTTATGCGCTCTACGGTTCGTCAACCATGCTGGTGTTGACCACCGGTCACGGCGTCAACGGCTTTACCCTGGATCGCGATGTCGGCGAGTTCCTGCTGACCCACCCGGACATGAAGATTCCGGCTGACACCCGTGAGTTCGCCATCAATGCCTCCAATCGCCGCTTCTGGGAGCCTCCGGTGCAGCGTTATGTCGAAGAGTGTATGGCTGGCACCGAAGGTCCGCGCGGTCGGGATTTCAATATGCGCTGGGTGGCCTCGATGGTGGCCGAGGTGCATCGCATCCTCAATCGCGGCGGCATCTTCATGTATCCGCGCGACACCAAAGATCCGTCCAAGCCGGGCAAGTTGCGCCTGATGTACGAGGCCAACCCGATGTCGATGATCGTCGAACAGGCCGGCGGCGTTTCTTCAACCGGTTACGAGCGCATCCTTGATATCGCCCCGACGGGCTTGCATCAGCGTGTGCCGGTCATCCTCGGTTCAAAGAACGAGGTGGAGGTCGTGCTGGGTTATCACCGCTGATCTGGCCTCTGGCCGAGCGTCACCCGCGCCAACCCTGCCCAATCCGGCAGGGTTTTTATATGCCTGAATCCGGCTTGAGACAGTTGTTCGTGGCAGACCGCGCCTTGGTCAAAGCCGTGTTCAAACAACAGCCAGCCGTCGGGATTGAGATGATCGGCTGCGGCACTGACCAGGCGGTGGATGAGATCGAGACCCTCTGGGCCCGAGATCAGGGCCAGGCGCGGTTCAAAGCGTACATCGCCCTGGTTTAGATGCGCGTCGGTGGCGGCGATGTAAGGCGGGTTGCTGACGATGACATCGAAGCGCTGTCCAGCCAGCGGCGCGAACAGGTCGCCGTGGTGGAAGCGGACGGCCGCGTGCAGCGCCGTTGCGTTGGTTTGCGCGCTGGCCAGCGCGTCATGGCTTAAGTCGGTGGCGGTGACCGTGCAATCCGGCCGCTCCAGCTTGAGGGTGATGGCGACGCAGCCACTGCCAGTACAAAGATCCAGAACGCTGGCATCGGCCGGCATCCGCTGTAGCGCGGCCTCCACCAGATGCTCGGTTTCCGGGCGCGGGATCAATACCGCCGGGCTGACCTTGAAGGCGCGGCCATAAAACTCGCGTTGACCCAGGATGTATGCCACCGGTTCACCCGCCAGGCGGCGCAGCAACAAGGGTGTCAGCCGATCCAGGTCGGCGTCTTCATCGCCGTGGGCGATGAGCCAGACGGTGTCGCGCTGCAAGGCCGCGGCGGCCAGCAAACGCATCTCGATGCGGGCGGCCGCGGCATCCAGCGACAGATCGGTTTGCAGTTGGCTGGCGGCTTGGCGCAGCCAAGAGGCGAGAGTCATGGGGTGGAGCGGTGTTCGAGCCGAGGCTGCTGGGGGTGTTTAGCGCGCGCTGGCGGGCGGCGGGGTATAGACCGGTGCGTTCCAGATCGGCAAGGGGCGCGGCTCATAGGGCACGGGCGGTGGCGGGGTCATCAGTTGCTGCCACTGGTTGGAGATTTCATTCATGAGGGTGTTGCCTTCCACCAGCATGCGCCGTTTGAGGATCTCCAGGCGAAAGGTCAGATCGGGCGCCAGCGTCGCGTCCTCCGTGCCTTGCAGGCCGTCGAGGGCGGAATGGAGCAGGTAGCGCGAGACCTGTTTCCACTCGTCTTCGGTGAAATACTGTTGCAGGGCATTGAACCGGGCCTTGAGTTCCTGCGTCGAGAGGTTGGGTTTGGCCTCATTGGGCGCGTTCTTTGCAGGCCCGTTGGCAAGCGCTGGCGTGCTGGGCGGCGTACCGTTTACGCCCTTGGTCGCAGGCGCGACGGGGTCGGCAGCGAGGGCCAGGGAGGGGAGCATGAAAAGGAGGCAGGCGAGGGTGCGGATCGGCTTCATGGCGGCCAGCATACCGCAAAATAATCGCCAAGTTCCATGAATTGCACAGGGTTTTTGTTTTTTCGGCGTGATCAGAGGGCGCAAGGCAGTTATGATGCGCCCCAGTATCGTCACGAGAGATCCCTTCGTCCGCCATGTTCCGCCGCCTCGGTCGCTGTATCAGCGATGCCCCCCGCGTCTTTCTGGCTGCCGCCTTTGCTCTGACGGTCATGGCGGGTTTTTACGGCGCGAATGTGATGCAGCACCTTTCGGTGGCGCCGGGCTGGACGGTTCCGGATAGCGGTTCCGCCCTGGCGCGACAGGCCGTGCGTGAGCAGTATGGGCACGATGATACGACGGTCATTCTGTTGTTCCAGCCGCGCCCGGAACAGCCCCTCACGGTGGATGACCCGGCCTACCGGCAGGCGGTCGATGCGGTGCTGGATCCGATCGGCAGCACGCCGGGCGTGCTTCGTATCGAGAGTTATTTCCAGTCTCTGGATCCGGCCCTGCGTTCCCACAGCGGTGATATGACCTATGCCATCGTGCATCTGGCGCGTCAGTCAGACGAAGGGATCGCAACCTATCAGACCCTGCGCAAGTTTTTGGCCTCGGATCGTTTGCTGGTCAGGGCTGGCGGCGAATTGGCGACCTATATGGATGTGCGGGCGCAGCTGACACACGATGTTGAGCGGGCCGAGTGGATCAGTTTTGGCATCCTCGCCGTCCTCTTGGTGTGGGTGTTCCGTTCGGTGGTGGCGGCGATGATGCCGCTGGTCATCGGGGTCGTCACGGTGGTGCTGAGTACGGCGCTGCTCAAGATCTGCGCCCTGTTCACGGATATCACGATCTATGCGGCCAATGTGGTCTCCATGCTGGGTCTGGGCCTTGCCATTGATTATGGCCTCTTCATGGTCTCCCGTTTTCGTGAGGAGTTGGCGCTGGGCCATCCGCCACAGCAGGCGCTGGGCACAACCGTGGCAACGGCGGGTCACACGGTGGCCTTTAGCGGAGTGACGGTGGCGGCCAGCCTGTTTTGTTTGACCCTGATGCCGCAACAATTCTTTCAGAACATGGGGCTGGCTGCCGGTCTGTCGGTGATCGCCGCGATGTTGACCGCCATCCTGCTCTTGCCGCCGCTCCTGGCCTTGCTGGGGGAGCGCATCAATTATTGTGCTATCCCCCAGCGGCGGCAGGCGACCCCGTCGCGCCAGTCATTGCGTTGGGAGCACTTTAGTTACTGGGTGATGCGTAACGCTCGCGCCGTGCTCGTCGTCAGCTTCCTGATCCTGGGCTTTTTCGGTTTGCCCATTTTGCACATGGAGATTGGCCCGGCGGATAGCCGTTCGTTGCCGGTCGATGCCGAGAGCCGTCAGGTGCAGCAGACTCTGGAACAGGCGTTCCCGCGCGCCGGAATGAGTCCGCTGATCCTGAGCGTGCGAACCGAGGCGATCGCGCACGAGGCGCAGGGTCTCGCCACCCTGGATGCCTTGACCCGCCAGATTCGCGCCCTTCCCGGCGTGACCCGGGTGGACAGCCTGGTGACGCTGGATGAGGCGATGTCGTTGGCCGACTATCAACTTTTTTACCAGTATCCCGAACAGTTTCCGGCCGCGGGCCTGGCCCTGGATCGCTTTGCCAAGGGTTCGCAGACCCTGATTCTGGTGCGTTATACCCACGATCCGATCACCCCCGAGGCGCGTCATCTGGTTCGCCAGATTCGTGCGCTGAACCTGCCGGCGGGCGTTGTGTCCATGCAGGTGGGCGGCTTTCCGGCCGAGCATCTGGACTATGTGAATTCGCTTATCGAGCATACGCCCTGGGTCATGGCGGCCATTACCTTGGTGATTGGGGTCCTGTTGTTCCTGATGCTGGGCAGTGTGTTCCTGCCCTTGAAGGCGATTCTGACCAATCTGCTTTCCCTGACGGCGACCTTTGGCGGCCTGGTCTGGGTTTTTCAGGATGGCAATATGGCCAACCTGCTGGGGTTCACGCCGCAGGGCCAGATGGAAGGCACGGTGCTGGTGCTGATCTTCGCCACGGCCTTTGGCCTGTCGATCGACTACGAGGTCTTTCTGTTATCGCGGATCAAGGAGAGTTGCCACCATACCGGTGACAGCACGGCCTCCATTGCCGGAGGGATCCAGAAGAGCGGTCCGATCATTACCAGCGCGGCCTTGTTGATTGGTGTGGTGCTGGGGAGCTTTGCCATGGGCGAGGTGGTGTTTATGAAGGCCATGGGCTTGGGGCTGTTGTTTTCGGTCATTATTGATGCGACCCTGGTGCGCATCCTGTTGGTTCCCGCCTCGTTGCGTCTCTTGGGCCGCCTCAACTGGTGGGCACCGGAACCCCTGCAACGCCTGTATCGACGCTTTAACCTCTCCGAGCACGATCCCTTCAATTCCAGGACTAACTCCAGGACTAACTCATGAGTCGTTCCTCTCGCTTCCTTGCGGCCCTCCTCGTTGTGACGGGCGCTACCCTGCTTCTGTCGTCAGGCGCACGCGCCGATTTCTCGCTCACCGGGCGCAGCTCTGTCATGGCCATGAACATGACCCAGGCCGGGCGTGAGAGCTTGATGGTGAAGGAACACCGGATGCGTCGCGACCTGACCGAACAGGGCCGCTCTTACAGCTATCTGTACGACCTGAAGACCCGGG
>VGVU01000086.1 GCA_016873905.1 Betaproteobacteria bacterium
ATGGCGCAGGTGCAAGAGGTTGTGAAGACGCAGACTGGAATTGAGTTGCAACGCGAGGTGCGTGTGGTTGGAGAGCCTGCATGAAGGACAAGATGAATATGCTCGGTAAAGTGGGCGTTTTGCTGGGAGGGAACTCGGCAGAGCGCGAGGTGTCGCTGAAGAGTGGCGCGGCTGTTTTGGCGGCGCTGCGCAGTCGTGGCGTGGATGCGCATCCCTATGATCCGGCCAGTGGGGGCCTGCAGGGCCTGGAGGCGGCAGGATTTGATCGCGTCTTTATCGCCCTGCATGGACGGGGCGGCGAGGATGGTCAGATGCAGGGCGCCTTGTCCTTGCTGGGGATTCCCTATACCGGCAGTGGGGTGTTGGCCTCGGCGTTGGCCATGGACAAGTGGCGCAGCAAGCTGATGTGGCAGGCCGCCGGTCTGCCGGTGCCGGAATATGCCCGGCTCACGGAGACGAGTGACTTTGCCGCCGTTGAGCAACAACTGGGTCTGCCCATTTTCGTTAAACCGGCGAACGAGGGTTCGAGTATCGGTATCACCAAGGTCAAGATCCCCGGGGCCTTGCAGGCGGCATGGCGCGAGGCGGCGCGTTATGACGATCTGGTTCTGGCCGAGCGCGAGTTATCGGGGGGCGAGTTCACGGTGGGGATTCTGGCGGGCCTTGCCTTGCCGGTCATTCGCATTGTTCCGGCGACCGAGTTCTACGACTACGAGGCCAAGTACCTGCGCGACGATACGCGCTATTTGGTTCCGAGCGGCTTGCCGGTCGGGCTGGAGGCCGAGATGCAGCAACTCGCGCAACAGGCCTTTGCGGTGCTGGGTTGCCGTGGTTGGGGTCGAGTGGACATCCTGCTCGATGCAAACCAGCGCCCCTATGTGTTGGAGATCAATACCTCGCCGGGGATGACGGATCACAGCTTGGTGCCCATGGCGGCTCGCGCCAGTGGCATCGAGTTTGCCGACTTGTGCCTGCAAGTGCTGGCCTTGGCAGAGACGGAGGCGGCGGATGTGGCATAGCCTCACCGATAACGCGCCCCTCATGAATCGCCTGGCGCTCGGCATTTTTCTGCTGACGCTGCTCTTTGCCTTGGGCTATGGCGGGCTGGTGGTCTATCAGCATGGCGTGCCCGTGCAGCGGGTGGAGGTTCGTGGTGCCTATCAGGCGCAGACGATTGCTTCGGTGCGCGGGGCGGTGTCGCAGTTGCATGGCAGTTTCCTGAGCCTGGACATGATGGCCGTCAAACGCGAATTCGAATTGATGCCCTGGGTCTATCGGGCGCAGGCCCAGCGCGTCTGGCCCGGGCGGATTCGGGTGATCCTGGAGGAGCGCGCTCCGTTGGCAGCGTGGAATGAGCGCGACACCCTGAGCGTGCAGGGCGAGGTTTACCCGGCGAGGCCGACCCCCGAGTTGCCCAAGGTGGAGGCGCCTGATGGCATGGAGGGCGCGGTGGCTCGCCGCTATGCCGAATTCTCGGCCCTCCTGACGCCCAAGGGCTGGACGATCGCGCGTATCCGTGTCGATCAACGCAGCGCCTGGCAACTCGTGCTCAATGACGGAATCGTGATCTCTCTGGGTCATGAACAATTGAGTGAGCGGTTGCAGCGCTTTATTCGGTTTTATTCATCGGCGACCCGCGTTTCAGGTTTGATTGCCCATGTGGACATGCGCTACCCGAATGGGTTTGCTGTCCGCCTTGGACCGTCTCCCGCGCGCCTGCCGAACAAGTCATCAGCAAAGGCCAATACATGAGTTTTGCGAATATCAGCAAGATGCGCGAGAACAAGGACCTGATTGTTGGGCTGGATATCGGCACCTCGAAGATTGTGGTGCTGGTTGCCGAGCCAACGGACACGGGGGATTTCAACATCATTGGCATGAGCGCCACCAGCTCACGCGGTCTCAAGAAGGGTGTGGTCGTCAGCATCGAAGACACCGTGGCGGCGGTGCAGCGCGCCTTGCAGGACGCAGAGTTGATGGCCAACTGCAAGATACGCGAGGTTTACGCGGGCATTTCGGGCAGTCATGTGCGTTCACTAAATTCGCATGGCATGGTGCCGTTGCGCGACCGTGAAGTGGCGAAGGCCGATGTCGATCGCGTGATGGAGACGGCGCGTGCGGTCAATATCTCGACCGACCAGCAGGTGCTCCATGTGGAACCGCAAGAGTTCATCATCGACGGCCAGGGGGATGTGCGCGATCCATTGGGCATGAGCGGTGTGCGCCTGGAGGTCAAGATTCACATCGTGACCGGGGCCGTGTCTGCCGCGCAGAATCTGGAAAAGTGCGTACGCCGTTGCGGTGTCGAGCTGTCCGACCTGATCCTGCAACCGCTGGCCTCCAGCCTGGCGTTGCTTAACGAGGACGAGAAAGATCTGGGTGTGGCCCTGATCGACATCGGCGGTGGCACCACGGATGTGGCCGTTTTTACCCATGGCGCGCTCCAGCATACGGCGGTCTTGCCGATTGCCGGGGATCAGATTACCAACGATATCGCCATGGCGCTGCGTACCCCGACTCGGGAGGCCGAGGAATTGAAGATCCGTCATGGCATCGCCTTGCGGGGACTGGCCGATTCACGGGAGATCATCGAGGTTCCCGGCATCGGAGACCGGCCGCCCAGCCAGCTCTCCCGTCCTTTGCTGGCGGAGGTGATCGAACTGCGCGTGGAAGAGCTGTTCAACATGATCAAGGCGGAGCTGACGCGCTCTGGTTTTCTCGAGCAGATCTCGTCGGGCATCGTCTTGACGGGGGGCAGCAGCCTGTTGCCGGGCATGGTCGAGTTGGCCGAGGAGGTCTTTCATGTGCCGGTGCGGGTGGGGGTTCCAAACTATGCAGGAGGGCTGTCCGAGCGGGTGCGTAACCCTCGTTACGCCACCAGCGTGGGACTGCTGATTGCGGGTCTGGAGCAGCGTGATCCAGCGGCAACCGGGAGCGGTATTCCTGATGTCCTGGAGCGGATGAAGAAATGGTTCAAGGAAACTTTTTGAATGGGGCGCAGCGATGCGCCCTGGTATGTGGATCAGCAATGATCCGGAAGTGCTGAGCGGGCCGGCGGGCCTTTTGTAAGACAACGAGCGTGTAAAGGAGCAAGACTATGTTATTCGAATTGGAAGAGACTCAAACTCAGGATGCCGTGATCAAGGTCATCGGTGTAGGCGGTTGCGGTGGGAACGCAATTGATCACATGATCGGGAGAGGCATGGGTGGCGTGGAGTTCATCTCCGTCAACACCGATGCCCAGGCCTTGCGCCGCAACCGTGCCCCAACCCAGCTGCAGATCGGTAACAGCATTACCAAGGGTCTGGGCGCTGGCGCAAAACCGGAGATCGGTCGCGAATCGGCGCTGGAAGACCGTGAACGCATCATTGAGATGATTGATGGTGCCGACATGCTGTTCATCGCCGCCGGCATGGGTGGCGGTACCGGTACGGGCGCTGCTCCCGTGGTCGCTGAGGTGGCCAAGGAATTGGGCATCCTTACGGTGGCGGTGGTGACCAAGCCCTTCCAGTTTGAAGGCAAGCGCATGCGCGCGGCCGAGCAAGGTCTCAAGGCCCTGTCCGAACATGTGGACAGCCTGATCATCATCCCCAACGAAAAACTGATGCAGGTGTTGGGTGCGAAGGCTAGGGTCACGGATGCCTTTGCCGCCTCCAACGATGTGCTCCACAGTGCTGTCGGCGGCATTGCCGAGATCATTGCCAATCCCGGCATGATTAATGTGGACTTCGCCGATGTGCGTACCGTGATGAGCGAGATGGGTATGGCCATGATGGGCTCAGCCGTCGCCAGCGGTGAGGATAGAGCCCGCGTCGCCGCCCAGGCTGCGGTCAACAGCCCGTTGCTGGAAAGTGTCGATCTCAAGGGCGCACGAGGCGTGTTGGTCAACATTACTGCCAACGACAGCCTGACCCTTGAGGAGTACTACGAGGTGATGAACACCATCCAGGAGTTCACCGCCGAAGAGGCAACGGTGATCGTCGGTACCGTGCTCGACGAGAGCATGGGTGAGAGCATCCGCGTCACCATGGTTGCCACGGGTCTGGCTAACCAGGCGCATGGGGCACAAACAAAACCCGCCACGATACGCATGGTGAAGACCGGGACCGATCCGGTGCCGTTGTATAGCGATTCGGCGATGGGCGAGACGGGTGATTTTCCGGGCGGCGGCAGCACGGTGCGGACACATCCGAGCCGGGCGCAATTGGTCAGCATGGATTCGTCCCCAAGCATCGGGGCTACGGCGCCTCTGGATATCTTTGATATTCCGCCCTTCTTGCGTCGGCAGGCGGACTGATCGTCTCCGATCGCCTGTTTGCACGCGTTGTTTGGTGGTGTCCTGTGTCGTGCCGCCGCACGGCACAGGCCTTTGAGTGCACCTTTGAACCGTCGATGGTACGGAGTCGCAGGAATACAATGCCGCCATGATTTTGCAACATACTTTACGGGCCCCGGTTTATACCCGGGGCGTTGGTTTGCACGGAGGCCGCAAGGTCAATCTGACCCTGCGTCCGGCGCCGGCCAATACGGGAATCGTATTCAGCCGCGTCGATCTTCCCGAAAAACCCAGTTTTCAGGTTGAACCGCATCGCGTGACGGATACGCGCATGTGTTCGGCTCTTGAGGCAAACGGCGCCAAGGTCGCTACCGTGGAACATCTCCTGTCGGCGCTGGCCGGGCTGGCCGTCGACAATCTGCTGATCGAACTGGATGGGCCGGAAATACCGATCATGGACGGATCGGCCGCCCCCTTTGTCTATCTCATTCAGGGCGTCGGTCTGGAGGCGCAGAACGCGCCCCGTCGTTACATTCGGGTGCTGCGCCCCGTGCGGGTGGAAGAGGGCGACAAGTGGGCTGAGTTTCGCCCCTACGAGGGCTACCGGCTACGCTTTCATATCGACTTTGATCACCCCGCCCTGCAACAGTCCGGCAACGCTCTGCACATGGATTTTTCTCGTGCCGAGTATGTTCGGGAGATCAGCCGCGCCCGAACCTTTGGTTTTATGCGTGATGTCGAATACCTGCGCGCCCATGGGCTGGCCCTGGGCGGGACCCTCGACAACGCCATCGTGATGGACGAGCTGAGTGTCCTCAATGCTGAAGGTCTGCGTTACGCGGACGAGTTTGTGAAACACAAGGTGCTTGATGCGCTGGGCGATCTCTACCTGTCCGGCCATCCGCTCCTGGCTGAGTTTGACGCCTACAAGTCCGGGCACGGCCTTAACAACCAGCTGCTGTGCGCCCTCATGGATCAGCCCGAGGCCTGGGAATGGGCCAGTTTTACCGAGAAGGACACAGTTCCCGAGGCCGTACAGGCAGGCGCGGCCTGAGGCCGAAATCTACAGGCGCTCGCGCTGGCCGCTGACCTTTTCCAGGGTGGTCTTGAATTCGGCAAGGCGGGCGCGTTCCTGGTCAACAACGACTGCGGGGGCACGATCGACGAAGCTGGCGTTGCCGAGTTTGTTTGCGCATTTCTGGATCTCGCTGGTCAGGCGGGCGATTTCTTTATCCAGGCGGGTGATCTCGGCCTCGCGGTCGATTTCGATCTTGAGCATCAGGCGATAGGGGCCAACGACCTCAACTGGCGCGTCGGCTTCGGTGGGCAGTTGTGCGACGGCGACGACGCTTTCCAGTCGCGCCA
>VGVU01000087.1 GCA_016873905.1 Betaproteobacteria bacterium
GCCGTCTCGGCACGGTGCTGCGGCAGTTGGCTGACCGAGAGGAGCAGGGCTGGCAGGTCGAAGGCGACTTGTTCAATGGCCATCCGTCCGGCGGCCAGTTTGGAAAAATCAAGGAGGTCGTTCAAAACGCTCAACAGAGCCTGCGCCGAATCATTGATGGCGCGGACATAGCTGGCTTGTGTCGGGGTGAGCGGCTGGCGCTGAAGGAGGTCGGCCATCCCCAGGACGCCGTTTATCGGGGTGCGAATCTCATGGCTGATGTTGGCGATGAACTGGGTCTTCAGGGTGGCGGCGGCGAGTTCTGCGGTGTGGGCGGCGTGCAGGGAGCGCTCGGCCTCTTTCTCGCGGGTCAGGTCGCGAACGATGGCCTGCAGGGTGGGTTCGCCTTCAAAACGCATGGCGTGTAGCGCAATCGCGGCCGGAAAGAGACTGCCATCGTTGCGCCGGGCCTCCCAGTCCATGAAGGCATGGCCTTGGGTAAAGGCTGTGTTGGTGGCCTCTGCCACGACCTCGGTCGCCGGGCGGCCGTCCGGCTGCGGGTCAGCGCCCAGATCTTCGGGCTTTTGGGCGAGAAAATCGGCCTCGTTCGTGTAACCGAACATGTCGAGGGCGGCCTGATTACAGCCGATGAAGGCGTTTTCTCCGAGGATGACGATGCCTTCGGTGTTGGTTTCAAACAGGGTCTGGTAGCGGTTGCGTGCCCGTTCGGTCTCGGAGGCCAGGCGTTGGACGCGTTTCAGGATCATGCTGCCAATGGCGATGGCCAGCAGCAGCGCCATGATTCCGAGGATAAACATCAGGTTACGGGTATGCGTATAGGTCTGTGTGGCCTCCAGGGTGGCCTGATGGGCGATCTGCTGTTGGGCCCGTATGAGCTCATCGAGGGTGGCAACCAGCGTTCTTTGCCGATGCATCTCCTCGGTTTGCAAGAGGTGGAACGCCTCTTCTTCCTTGTTCTCGACAGCGAGATTGATGATCTTGATCATCAGCGGCTGGTTTTCCAGGGTGAGTCGATCCAGGCGTGCAAGGATGGTCTTTTCCTCGGCGTTGAGCGGGTAGGTTTCCAGCTTGGGGCGGATCGAAAGATAGACGCCGCCCAGGTGGTAAAAGTGCTGCACCAACTTCTCACGGGCAAAGGCATCCCGGGAGATGAAGATATCGTGCATGGTCAAGGCACGATCGCGCAGGGTGTCGCGCATCAGGTTGGCATGGTGGGTTTTTTCAATCACCTCGTCGGTGATAAGGGCCAGCCGCTTGTTGTTGTTTTCCAGTGCGCCCAGGCCAGTGACAATCATCGCGATGATGAGGAAGAACGAGAGCAGAAAACCACTGCCCACCGTGTAGAGCAGGTGCCTGGAGAGCGGAAGAGAAGGGCGCGTCAGGGACATGGCGGCGCCATCTTACGGCGGGAACGCCGAAAGGGGGAGGGGGAAGGTGGAAGGGGGAAGGTGCGGTGAGCGCCGGGCGGACGAACGCGGGAGACCGGGCTCGGGGGTCAGCGGGTCACGATCTGGTAGAACGCAAAGCTGGCTAGCCAGGCCACCGCCACCGACCAGGCCATGGAGGCGAGGGTGAATTTCAGGCTGCGCGATTCGCGTCGGATCGTGGCCAGGGTGGCCAGACAGGGCGTGTAGAGCAGGGTGAAGAGCATGAAGCTGTAGGCCTGTCGCCAGTCCATGCTGCGCGCCACGACGCCAGCCAGTTCGTTGGGGCCAGCCCCGTAGATGACGGCGAGGGCACCGACCACGACCTCTTTGGCGACGAAGCCGAACATTAAGGCGATGGACAGCAGGTTGTTGATGCCGAGCGGTTCGAAGAGGGGGGCGGTGAGGCTGGCGATCTGGCCGGCCCAGGACTGGGGACTCGCGGGCGTGACGCCCCAGGGGAGATGGGTCAGTAGCCAGATAATGGCGACCCCGGCGATGATGAAGCCCCCTGCGCCGCGCAGAAACTGTCCCGCCTCGCGCAAGGCCTGCAGGGCCAGATAGGTGAAGGTGGGGTAACGGTAGGGGGGCAACTCCATGACGAGCGGTTCTTGTTCGCCGACCTGACCGCGCCAGATAAAGGCGGTGAGGAAGGCGACCAGGAAGGAGAGCACATAAAAGGACAGCAGGACCCACGGCGCCGCCTGCGGCGAAAAGACGGCGGTGGTGAAGAAGAGGAAGACTTGCAGGCGTGCTGAACAGAGCGAGAAGGGGATGATCAGCATGGACAGGCGGCGTTGCAGGGGATTGCGCAAGACGCGCGTCCCCATGACGGCCGGGACATTGCAGCCGAAGCCCATGATTTGCATGACGAAGGCGCGACCGTCCAGACCCATGCGCGACATCAGCGCGTCCATCAGGAAGGCAGCGCGGGCCATATAGCCGCTGTCTTCGACGGCGCTCATGACCAGATAGAAGGTCAGGATGATGGGAAGAAAGGTGGCAACGGTCCCGACGCCGTCGTAGAGACCGTCCAGCAGGAAACTGGTCAGTGCCGCCGGCAAGGGGGCGAGAAGGGGCGCGATCCAGTCGGTCTTGGCCCCCTCCAGGGCCTCGCCGAGGAGTTCCTGCAGGGGGGCGCCGATGCTATAGACGATCTGGAACAGGCCGAGCAGGATGAAGAAGAACGCGACGATGCCCAGGCCGGGATGGAGGAGCAGGCTGTCGATGCGATCGGTATAGGTGGTGGCCGGCGTTTGTGGCGTGCGCACGGCCTCGGCGAGCAGCGCGGTGGTCTGGAGCTCAATGTTGTCGTCTTCGAGCAGGGCCTGAATCTGCGTGCTGCGTGGCTGGAGGGCGTCGGATGACGGGGCGTTTTCATGCAACACCGTCTCCAGGGCCTGACGCACGGCCTGGGTGCCATGGCCATATTTCGCGCTGATGAGGCAGACGGGGTGACCCAGGGCCTTTTCCAGGGCCTCGCGATCAATCAGGACATGACGGCGGATGGCCTCGTCAGCCATGTTGAGAACCAGGACCAGGGGCAGTCCAAGTTGTTTGATCTGCAGGGCGAAGGCGAGTTGGCGCTCGATCTGGGTGGCGTTGAGGACCACGATCAGGGCATCGAGGGGCTGCGTTTCGAGGAAGTGGCGTGCGATCCGCTCATCCTCGCTGAACCCATGCAGATTATTGAGGCCGGGCAGGTCAACCAGTTCCACCATACGGGCGCCGACCAGAAGGCGGGCAATCTCCAGTTCGACGGTCATTCCAGGCCAGTTTCCGACGCGGGCACTGGCGCCCGAGAGGCGGTTGAAGAGGGTGGATTTGCCCGTGTTGGGCATGCCGACGAGGGCAATGCGCGCCTTGCTCATGCGGGCTCAGCCTTGCTCAGAACGCGGGGTTGACATGAATGGCGGCGGCCTCGGTGCGGCGCAGGATGATGTCGGTCTGGCCGGCGCGAATCTGCAACGGCCCGGACAAGGGCGCGCAGCGCACGACGCTGATCTGATTGCCTGGCTTGATGCCAAGGGCGCGCAGGCGAGCGGTCATCTCGGTCTGGGCCTCGATGTAACACACGGTGGCCGTCATACCGACAGGGATCTGGTCGAGTTGCGTCAGCGTCAGTGTGGGAGCGCTCGGTTTCATAAGCAGGGGATTATACACATTCAAGAATGATTATCAAGTACAGAAGGCGAAGAGAAAAAGGCTGGCGGGGGTCTAGTGCGCTGATGGCCTAGCTGGTCTAGTATGTGGGCGTTAACGGCTTGAATGCACACAAACTCTTATGCTGCGTGAAACCATGGCGCTGATGCGCGATCTGCACCGTTTGCAGGAAATTGCGACCGTGTTGGTGCATTACGGTTGGGGCGATCTGGTCAAGCATTCGGGTCTGGCGCGCACCCTGGAACGCGCCGGGCGCCTTGTGCACTGGCAGCCGTCCCGTGATGTCGAGCATCTTGATCAGCCCGTGCGTCTGCGCCTGGCCTTGACCGAGTTGGGCCCGACCTTCGTAAAGCTCGGTCAGGTGCTGGCGACGCGCGTCGATGTCTTTGCGCCGCAGTGGATTGAGGAGCTGGAGAAGCTGCACAACCAGGTGCCGCCGGTGGCCTTTGAGGTGGTCGAGAACACCTTGACCGAGGCCTTCGGTCGTCCGCTCGAAGAGGTCTTTCAGTCCTTCGAGAAAGAGGCCTTTGCGGCGGCCTCCATCGCCCAGGTGCATGCGGCGGTTTTACATGACGGCACCCGGGTGGTGGTCAAGGTGCGCCGCCCGGATATTCTGCCCAAGATTGATGCCGATCTGCGCATCCTCGATCACTTGGCGCGGATCGTTGAGCTGGAGTGGCCCGAGACGCGCAACTATCGCCCGGTGCAGATTGTGGCCCAGTTAAGGCGTTCTCTGACGCGCGAGACGGATCTGGTCAAGGAGGCCCGCAACCTGGATTGCTTCGCAAGCTATTTTGCCGGTGACGATACCGTACGGGTGCCGCGCGTCTATTGGGACTATTGCCGCGCCAGCGTGAATGTCCAGGAACGCTTGCTGGGCATCCAGGGAACGGATTTTTCTGCGGCCCGTGCGGCCGGTTATGACCTGACGCTGCTGGCCCGACGCGGCGCTGATGCGGTGCTCAAGATGATTTTGGTGCATGGGCATTTCCATGCGGATCCGCATCCCGGAAACATCTTGTTCCTGCCGGGTAATCGGATTGGCATGATTGATTTCGGGATGGTGGGCCAGTTGACGGTGGCGCGCCGCGAGCAGTTGATCCAGTTCCTCTATGCCCTTATTGGCAAGGACGAGATTGGCATGCTCGATGTGCTGGTGGTCTGGGCCGGGGACGCCGAGATCGACGAGGAGAAGCTGGCCTATGACCTGACCGAGCTGGTGATGAGTTATGACAATCTGGCCCTGAAGGATATTCGCCTGGGCGCCCTGTTGTCGGATGTGACGGCCATCATGCGCGGTAACAATCTGGCCTTGCCGCCGGATCTGACCTTGTTGTTCAAGGCCTTGATTACCCTCGAAGGCCTGGGGCATCAGCTCGACTCGGAGTTTCACATGGTCGATGATCTGGAGCCCTTCGTGCGCGCCCTGATGGAGGCACGCTATACGCCGGCCGCGGTGATGGCGCGGACCCGGCGCAGTCTCAAGGAGTTGGCGGGCGTCGTTACGGGTTTGCCACGCGATCTGGTACGCCTGCTGCGTCAGGCGCGGCGCGGTCGCCTGCGCATCGACCTGGATCTGAAACGGCTCGACAGTTTCGGCGCCCAGATCAATCGGTCGTCCAACCGTCTCACGATGGGCATATTGACGGCCTCGCTGGTGATTGGTTCGTCCATTGTTCTGACCGTGGATGGCGGTCCGGATTTCTTTGGCCTGCCCTTGCTCGGCACGCTGGGCTTTATCCTGGCGGTGATCAACAGTATCTGGATCGTTGCGTCGATCTGGCGTTCCGGGAAGGAATAATTGCCCCTGACTAGCTGGTAGAATGGCAGTCCCCGTCGCCTTCACCCCTTATCGCCACTTTATCGAACATGGAACGCATCTATAACTTCAGTGCCGGCCCGGCGGTCCTTCCGCGCGAGGTTCTTGAGCAGGCTCGAGACGAGTTGGTCAACTGGCAAGGCTGTGGCATGTCGGTGATGGAGATGAGCCATCG
>VGVU01000088.1 GCA_016873905.1 Betaproteobacteria bacterium
CCATTGATGCCGAAGGCCGCCATCTTGTCCGGTAACGGTACGGGATCGTGCAGGGATTGCAGACGGCGCAGGGCATTGATCATTCCTTGACGGCCGGCCAGGCTGGCACCACCGGCATCGGCACGGAACTCGCGCTGGCGCGAGAACCACATGACGATCATCGAGGCGAGGATGCCCAGCACGATTTCGGCCACGATCATGGTGACGAAAAAGGCGGGGCCCTGGCCGCGCTCGGTTTTAAACACGACGCGGTCAACCAAATGGCCGATGACCCGCGAGAAGAACATCACGAAGGTGTTTACCACACCCTGGATCAAGGCCAGCGTCACCATATCGCCGTTGGCGACATGCGAGACCTCGTGGCCCAAGACGGCCTCGGCCTCGGCACGGGTCATGCGGCCCAGCAGGCCGGTGGAGACGGCGACCAAGGCGTTGTTTTTATTCATGCCGGTGGCGAAGGCGTTGACATCCGGCGAGTCATAAATCGCCACTTCAGGCATGCCGATGCCAGCCGCCTGCGCCTGGCGCGCGACCGTCTCGACCAGCCAACGCTCTTCGGCGTTTTGCGGTTGGGTAATGATCTGTGCGCCCACCGACATCTTGGCGGTCCATTTCGACAGCGCCAGCGAGATCAGCGAACCGCCAAAGCCCATCACGGCGGCGAAGATCAGCAAGGCGTTGAGGTTCAGACCGTTTTCGTTCAGATACGGCTCGACCCCCAACAGGCGCATGGTGACCGACAGCACCAGGACGATGGCGAGGTTGGTGGCGAGGAACAGGACGATGCGTTTCATGGCTCAAATCTCTCCAACAGGACGCGAGAATGCGAAATGGTGGCGAGCATACGCGAAACAAACACATCGAACCAGTCGAATGTTTTTTATGAAAACATCGAAAAATATTGCTAAAGTGTTGCGTATGCTCTTTTTGCTCTTCTCTCCAAAGTGATGACAACTCGCCTCAATTTCAAACATTTGCGCTATTTCTGGATGGTGGCCAAGACGGGCAGCATCGCCATTGCCGCCGAGCAGTTGCAGTTGACGCCGCAGTCGATCAGCGGCCAGTTGAGCGAATTCGAGACGCAGCTCGGCGTGCGCCTGTTTCGCCGGGTCGGGCGGCGGCTCGAGATCGACGAGGCCGGGCGGCGCATCCTGGGTTATGCCGAAAACATCTTCGCGCTGGAAGGTGAGTTGTTGGAGGCTGTGCGCGATATTCGCGCGGTGGCTGTGCAACCCTTGCGGGTGGGCATTGCTGACTCGGTCTCCAAGTCCATGGTTTATCACTTGCTGGCGCCTGCGCTGGCGGTGGGCGGGGTGCGTTTGATTTGTCGCGAGGGACGGCTGGCAGCCTTGCTGGCCGATCTGGCCGTGCATCGTCTTGATAGCGTGGTTGCCGATCGGCCGCTGCCTGAAAACCTGAATGTGCGCGGTTACAGCCATCGCCTGGGCGAGAGTGATCTCACCGCCTTTGCCACCCCGGGGTTGCGTGCCAGTTTGGTGGGCGAGTTTCCGGCCTGTCTTGATGGCGCACCGTTTTTGTTGCCGGGCGAGGATGTGACCTGGCGGCCGGCGCTGTGGCAATGGTTTGAGCGTCACTCGGTGCAACCGCGCGCGGTGGGGGAGTTTGATGACAGCGCCTTGTTGAAGGCCTTTGGGCAGGCGGGGGCCGGCGTGTTTGTGGCGCCCAGCGCCATCGCCGAGGCGGTGTGCGCGCAATATCAGGTGGTGGCGTTAGGTCGGCTGGTGGGGGTGCGCGAACCTCTGTATGTCATTACGCCAGAGCGGCGGCTGACCCATCCCGCCATCGTCGCCATCAGCACGGCCGCACGCGAGGATTGGCTGAGCTGACGAGGCGCTCGGCTCAGCCAGCCTTTATCCGGTGGCTGCCTTGACCCACAACGACACGCCGCTGCCGAGCAGGATCAGGCTGATCAGGCGAATCATCTGGGCCTGCGTCAGGCGGGTATGCACATGGCTTCCGATCCACAAGGCGCTGAGCGTGATGGGTACCGCCGCCAGATAGGCGTATAGCAACTCCCGATGCAGCAGGAGGCCGCTGACCGCGAAGGTGGTGATCCGCGCGAAGCCTTCGATGAAAAACAGGCCGGAGAAGGTGGCGCGCAGGATTCCTTTGTCAAACAGGCGGTGCGAGAGATAAATCACATACGGGGGTCCGCCGGTGCCGAACAGGGCGCCAACGGCGCCGCCCATGAGACCGGCTGGCCAGGCCCAGCGCGGGCTGACGGGTTTGGGGTGATCGGTGTCGAGCAGCAGGTTGCGCAGGGCGTACGCAATGACGAAGACGCCCAGGCCGATCAGCATGGGCCCGGCGGGCAGCGACACCAGCAGATAGACGCCGAGTGCGATGCCCAGCAATCCGGCCGGCAAGAGGCGGCGAATCTCGCTCCAGGCCACTTTTTCGAAATTCAAACCGCCCAGAATCAGCGAGGCGGTAAAGTCGGTCAGCAAAACCAGCGGCACTACAAAGGTCAGGGGCAGGTTAAGCGCCAGTAACGGGACGGCGATGAGGCCGGAGCCAAAACCGGTGATGCCGCGGATGAAATAGGCCGCGAGCAGAATGGGCACGGCCCATGTGAGGCTGGTGAGTTCAGGCACTGGGCGAAAGTTTCACAGCGTTGTTGCGACAGACTTAGCGCAGCCCCGGCAACTTGCCGGCCATGCCCCGCATCATCTTGGCCATGCCGCCGCCTTTGCCCATCGACTTCATCATCTTCTGCATCTGCTCGAATTGGCTGAGCAGGCGATTAACATCTTGCACCTGGAGCCCGGCACCGGCGGCAATGCGGCGTTTCCGGCTGGCTTTGAGGAGTTCGGGTTTGCGCCGTTCCAGCGGGGTCATGGAATTGATGATGCCCTCAATGCGGCGCATTTGTTGTTCGCCTTGTGCCAGTTCGCTGGCGCCGATCTTTTGGGTCCCCGGTAACTTGTCAACCAGACTGCCCAGACCGCCGAGCTTTTTCATCTGCTGCATTTGCTCCTTGAAGTCCTCAAGGTCGAAGCCCTTGCCAGACTTCAGTTTCTCGACGGTGCGCCGCGCCGCGGCTTCGTCAACCCCCTTTTGCGCCTCTTCGATCAGGGACAGCACATCGCCCATGCCGAGGATGCGGCTGGCCATGCGCTCGGGGTGGAAGAGCTCGATGCCGGATAGTTTTTCGCCGATGCCGACGAGCTTGATCGGCTTGCCGGTAATGTGGCGCACGGACAGCGCCGCGCCGCCCCGGGCATCGCCATCGAGTTTGGTCAGCACCACGCCCGTCAGAGGCAGGGCGTCATTGAAGGCCTTGGCCGTATTGACGGCGTCCTGACCTTGCATGGCATCGACCACGAACAGGGTCTCGACCGGCTTGACGGCGGCGTGGATGGCCTGGATCTCGGCCATCATCTCGGCGTCGATGGCGAGACGACCCGCGGTATCAACGATCAGGACATCGAAGAAATGCTTCTTCGCGTAGTCCAGCGCGGCCAAGGCGATGGCGACCGGTTTTTGGCCGACGCTGGAGGGAAAGAATTCAGCCTCGGCCTGACCGGCGACGGTCTTCAACTGGTCGATAGCGGCGGGGCGATACACATCGGCCGAGACCACGAGAATCTTTTTCCGGCCCATGTCGCGGATGACGCGCACCAGTTTGCCGGTCGTCGTGGTCTTGCCGGCGCCTTGCAGACCGGCCATCAGGAACACGGCAGGCGGCTGGCTGGCGAAGGACAAGGGCACGACCTGGGTGCCCATCAACGCCGACAGTTCCTTGTGCACAACGCCAATCAGCGCCTGCCCCGGCGTCAAGCTGCCGATAACCTCCTGGCCCATGGCCTTGGTTTTGACCTGGTCGATGAAGGCGCGCACCACCGGCAGGGCGACATCAGCCTCCAGGAGGGCGACGCGCACCTCACGCAGGGCGTCCTGGATGTTGGCTTCGGTGAGGCGGCCCTGACCGCGCAGATTTTTGACGACGGAGCCGAGGCGTTGAGTGAGGTTGTCGAACATGGGTTTTGGGGCAAATTAGGCTAAACTGGCGGTCGCTAGTCTAACAAATCGAGAACCGCCCGGATGCCTGATCTTTTGCCTTTTCTGATTTGCGCGGCCGCCTATGCGGCTCAGGCCGTCATTTTTTGGCCTGGCCGAAGCACTTCGCAACGCCCTGGATACTGGCGACTGGTGCCTCTGGTACCTCTCATGTTGCATATTGCCCTGCTGATTGGTGCCTTTTTCGGTGCCGACGGAGTGCGTTTGGGCTTTGCAACCATGCTGTCTGCGATTGCCGCCCTCTCGGTGCTGGTCTATGGGGTGGCTTCCTGGCGTTATAGCCTGGGTGGAATGCAGGGCGTGGTGTTGGCCATTGCGGCGGTGGCCGTCCTGGTACAGGGCGTCATGGACGGGGGTCATCTTATCCCGCAAAGCGAAAACCCCGCCTTCCGCGCCCATTTGCTGATGTCGATTACGGCCTATAGCCTGTTCCTGATTGCGGCCCTGCACGCGGTGTTTCTTGCTGTGGCCGAACAGGCGTTGCAGCGACCTTCCACAGCCCCGGTTGGAATGTTGCCGCTGCTGACCATCGAGGCCCTGCTGTTCCGTTTCCTGGAGGTGGGGTTTACGGTCCTGACCCTGACCTTGCTGACGGGGATTGTGTTTTCCAAACAGGCCTTCGGTGAGCATTTGCCCTTCACCCACATGGTGGTGTTCGGCATTACCTCCTGGATTATCTTTGCGGCGTTGTTGCTGGGCCGTCACCGCTATGGCTGGCGTGGCAAGCGGGCCATCTACGGCACACTGACAGGTTTTGCCATGCTCTTCCTGTCCTACATGGGCGCAGAGTTTGTCCTTGAGATTGTGTTGGGACGCGTCTGACGCTGCCCATTTTAAGCCGTGGACAACATATCGCTGAATGCACTTCTCGTAGCGCTGGTCATTTTGCTGTTGTTGTCGGCCTTCTTCTCCGGGGCCGAGACCAGCATGATGGCGGTCAATCGCTACCGGTTGCGTCATCAGGCCAAGAGTGGCCAGCGCGGGGCTCGCTTGGCCGAGGCCTTGTTGGCGCGTACGGATCAGCTTCTGGCCGTTATCCTGTTGGGCAACAATTTGATTAATGCCGCGGCCGCCACCCTGGTCACGGTCATTACCCTGCGCGTCCTGGGCGAGAGTGAGTTGGCACTGACGATTGCTACCCTCGGGGTCACCTTCCTGATCCTGGTTTTTTCGGAAGTGACACCCAAGGTGCTGGCCGCGGCGCATGCCGACCGCGTGGCGCCCTGGGTCAGCTTTCCGTTGACCCTGCTGACCCGTGTGCTGAGTCCGGTGGTCTGGTTCATCAACCTGTTCGTTCGCGGTCTGATCGCTCTTCTGCGTATTCGCCTGCCGGACGCCAGTTCGGCTAACCGGATGGGGATTGAAGAGCTGCGTACTTTATTGGCGGAATCGGGCCAGTTTTTACGGCCCACCCATCACAGCATCCTGCTCAACCTGTTTGAGCTGGAGAAGATCAGCGTCGAGGATGTCATGCATCCGCGCAGCCAGATCGAGGCCATTGATATGGAACTGGACGACGCAGAAAT
>VGVU01000089.1 GCA_016873905.1 Betaproteobacteria bacterium
GGGATGAGGATGGAAACCCCTGTCTTGGCGAGCTGTGCCGCGAGGTGGGAGCCAACGAAGCCGCCCCCGCCGAGGATGCAGATTTGTTTGATTTTCATAATGCCCTGCCTGAAGGTAAGAATGTGAGAACGGAATACCGCGTATCTTACGCCGCCTGATTAGTCGATGGCGGGGGTTAATTCATCCTCCGGCAGAGGGGCGCTGCTGCGCGGCGGGATGACACCGAGTCGATCCTTGAGGCTGGTCTGTGGTCCGCCCAGTCGCTCGGCATAGAACATGGCATTGGCGAGGACCTTTTTGACATATTGGCGGGTCTCAAGGAAGGGAATGGTCTCCACATAGATGGTGCCTTCCAGGGTGCTGTTGGATTGCCATTTGCGCGCCCGCGCCGGTCCGGCATTGTAGGCGGCTGTGGCCAGAACGGTGGATTGGTCGAGGCCGTTGTACAGCTTCTTTAAATACCAGGTGCCGAAGCGGATGTTGGTCTCCGGTTGCACGACCTTCTTGACCGTTTTTTGGCTGGCACCGATCTGTTGACCAATCCAGCGCGCCGTTCCGGGCATGATTTGCATCAGGCCGCCGGCCCCGACGCGGGAGCGGGCGTATTCAATAAAACGCGACTCCTGCCGCATCAACCCATAGACCCAGGCGACATCAAGATTCTGCTCACGGGCGAAGGACTCGGCCAGGTCGCGGTAGGGCGTGATATAGCGCAGATCAATGCTGTGCGCCTCGCGCGTTCGTTCGGCGGTGCTGATGGCGCGGTCATACCAGCGGGCCTGACGCGCCAGTTCGGCGGCGGCGAGCAGTTGCCGGTCATTCATGCCGCGCAGGGCCCAGTTCCACTCGGCCAGGGCCTCTTCGTCGAGACTCAGTTTACGCAGCAGGAGGGCGCGCTTCAGCCCCGTATGGTCTTCCGCAAAACGCAGTTCGCTGTCCGTCAGAGGCAGGGCAATGGGGCGCGATTGCAGGCGCTGGGGCAAGGCCTCTTCCGCGAGTCGGCCGTAATAATTGAACTCTTGCGAGAGTGGCGCAAAGATCTGCTGAGCGCTGGCGTGGGCATTCATTGCCTGCAGGGCACGCGCCTTCCAGTAGCGCCAGACGGGTTCCTCCTGCAGGCGCGGCGGCATGGCTTGCAGGACCGCATAGACCTCGGGCCAGCGCTGGCTCCGGAGCAGACTGCGGGCGTGCCATTCATGTTGCAGATCGCTGTATCCCTCGCCCATGTAGCGGAACCAGGTATTGGCCATCGGGTCATGACGCCGTGCGGCCTCGACGGCAATCTGCCCCCAACCATAGCGCCGTTCGGTTTCGCTGTAGTGGTTTCCAGCGCTGGTCCAGAGATTGGCTGCCGCGGCCGGATCTTTTTTGGCCTTTTGATGCAGGGCATGAAGAGCGGCTTCACGCTGGCCGCGGGCGCTGGACGGCGTTTCGACAAGGGCCGTTGCACCGATCTCTGATTCACGCAGGGCCGTGGCCGCCATGCGTTGCCCCTCGGGTAGCCAGGTATCCAGACGGCGGGCCAGGCTCGTTTTCCCCTCGGCGAAGGCGAGTCGCAGACGCGCCGCGACCTCGTCCTCGCTGAGTTGCTTCTGATTGTGCAGGTGCGTGTAAATCGCTTCGCAAGGCTCGATCGGGGTCAGGGCCATCGTGAAGCGGGATTTCGCTTCCTGAACCGCCGCGTAATCGTTTTGCATCAGGCGTGCGTGCAGAACCATGCACTCGATCTCGCGGTCAGAGCCGTTATTTCCCTCGCTCAGGTTGCGCGCCTCAAGCAGGACGGAGGCCCATTGTTGCTGCGTATAGAGCGAGGCAATCAGGCGTTTGTGGGCCCGGTTTGACAGCGGGGTGTCGGGAAATTTCTTGGCAAAGGCGCGGAGCGGATCCGGGTCCCCTTGGGCGTCGCCCAGACGCCACCAGGCAATATAGGGCGCCAGCAGATGATTCGCAGGGACCTGAGCTGCGGCCTGTTCAAAGCGGGTGGATTGCCCCTTGCTGATCGCTTCGCGGGCGTTGAGGAAGGCCTTGTCCGGGTTTGCGGCGGCCAGGCTGCCCGAGAACAGGGCGCCAATCAGGAATAGTATTTTGAGCACGGTCCGGATGGTAACTGAAGGCTAGGATCAAAGTCACTGGCCAGCGGGCCGGGCGCGGAAAAACCGTTTCTGTGGAGACATATCAGCGGCGCGTCACAATCTCGTCCATACCCAGACGCTGCTTGGCGGGCACGGCCTCGTTGCTATAGCCCAAGGCAAGAACCAGGGCCGGGCGGAAGCGAGCGGGGTCGGCCTGAATGGCTGCGGCAACCGCGTCCGGGAGATAACCGCCGATGGGGCAGGAATCCAGACCGATCACGGCAGAGGCCGTCATCATGTTGGCGGCGGCAATATGGCACTGGGTGATGCTCCAGGCGGCGACATCCACGGCAGCGTAGAAATCGCGATACATGGCCAGACCGCCGGCCAGTCGCTCACCGGGATACTCTCGTTCCAGAAGGCGCAGGGTATAGGGCTGGTCGGGGGCCAATTCGCTGACCCGGGCAAGAATGACAATGACTGCGGCGGCCTCGCCGACCTGCGGTTGACCGAAGCAGGCAGCTTGCAAGGCGGCCTTGTCGGCGGCGCCCTGGCAAACAACGAAGTGCCACGGCTCCAGGCCGAAGGCGGAGGGCGACAGGCGTCCGGCCTCCAGAACATAGTCCAGATCGGCATCGGCAAGCGGTCGGTCGGTGAAGCTGTGGCTGGCGTGGCGGCGGTGGAATGCGGTCAGTAATTCATTTCTCATGGGGCCATCTTTCATGGGGTCTCGCTCAGGTGCAAACTTATTTGCAGGAAGTTCGGAATGTTCGCTATTGTAGTCGGCCTCCGCACGGCTAATCCCACAGACCGGACGCGGTTACTGTCCATTCGCTGAAATTTGACCGAAAGTCCTTATGTCCTCCGAAAGCCCTCATGTCCTCTCTCCGTTTGAACCCGCCGCTATTGGCATTGTTTCGATCAGTGACCGCGCTTCCGGCGGTGTGTATGAAGACAAGGGTCTGCCCGCGCTGAAAGAATGGCTGACGGCGGCCTTGCATAACCCCGTGACCTTTGTTGAACGCCTGATTCCCGATGAGCAGGCTCAGATTGAGGCGACCCTGATCGACCTGGCCGCGCAGTGCTGCCTGGTCTTGACCACCGGCGGGACCGGCCCCGCTCCGCGCGATGTCACCCCGGAGGCGACCCTGGCGGTGGCTGACAAGGTGTTGCCTGGCTTTGGCGAGGCCATGCGCGCGGTGTCGCTGAAATATGTTCCGACGGCGATTTTGTCGCGCCAGGTGGGCGTGGTCCGCGGCCATTGTTTGATTCTGAATCTGCCGGGGCAACCGAAGGCCATCAAAGAGACGCTGGATGGTGTGTTCGCGGCGGTTCCCTATGGCGTTGACCTCATCGGCGGGCCGTATCTGGAGACGCGGGCGGAAGTCGTGCAGGCCTTTCGGCCCAAGTCAGCGCAGCGGCGACCAGCCTAAAGGCTGGATTTCAGGCGCTCGGGGTGGATGCGGCGGGCACCGTTGTAACGCGTGGTCCAGTAGCGATCGTCCAGATTGGAGACGGTGACATACTTGCTGCGGGTGCTGGAGGAGTGGACGAAGCGACCCTCACCGAGGTAGATCCCGACATGGGAAAACGGTTTGCGGCGGGTATTGAAGAAGACCAGATCGCCCGGTTCGAGCGCCATTTTTTCGACCGCGACCCCTTCCCGGCTCATTTGCAGGGCATTGTGGGGAAGCTCGAGACCGCTGGCGTCGTTATAGACATGGCGGACAAAACCGCTGCAATCCACGCCCTTGTTGGGGTCCGTGCCACCGCGCTTGTAGGGGCTGCCGATCAGGGTCAAGGCATAGAGCATCGGTTTGGTCCGTGCCATCAGACCCTCACTCACGGCGCCATTTTCGTCGGTCTTTTCTCCGGAGGCCGTGGCCTGTAGCGGGCAGGCCAGGCCTGCGCAAAGGAGGGTCACAAGGAAAAGGCGGCTCAACATGGGCGCTGATTAGGCCATGTTGTGGTCCTCTTGTCCACCCGTCAGCGTGCTCGCAGGCACCGCGGCAAGGTAGAATCACCTACCTTTGCTACGAATGATGCTGACATGCTGGCCTTTCAGGACATTATCCTTACCCTGCAACGCTTTTGGGGCGAGCAGGGCTGCGCGATCTTGCAACCCTACGATCTGGAGGTGGGTGCGGGAACCAGCCATACGGCGACCTTCTTGCGTTCGCTCGGCCCGGAGCCCTGGAAGGCAGCCTATGTGCAGCCATCGCGGCGTCCGAAGGACGGTCGTTATGGCGAGAACCCCAACCGCCTGCAACACTATTATCAGTTTCAGGTGGTCCTGAAACCGGCCCCGGAAAACATCCTTGATCTTTATCTGGGCTCACTCAAGGCCTTGGGTTTTGACCTGAAGCAGAACGACATCCGCTTTGTCGAGGATGACTGGGAAAACCCGACCCTGGGCGCCTGGGGCCTGGGCTGGGAGGTCTGGCTGAATGGCATGGAGGTGACCCAGTTCACCTATTTCCAGCAGGTCGGCGGCATCAACTGCAAGCCGATTACCGGCGAGATTACCTACGGTCTGGAGCGTTTGGCGATGTATCTGCAGGGCGTCGACAATGTGTTCGACCTTGAGTATGCCCCGGGGGTCAGTTACGGCGATGTCTTCCACCAGAACGAGGTGGAACAGTCCACTTACAATTTTGAACACAGCGATGTGGCTTTTCTGCTCACGGCCTTCAATGCCCACGAAAAGCAGGCCCAGAACCTGATGCAGGAGCAACTGGCTCTGCCGGCCTATGAACAGGTGCTGAAGGCCGCGCATACCTTCAATCTGCTCGATGCCCGGGGCGCTATTTCGGTGACCGAGCGTGCGGCCTATATTGGTCGCATCCGTAACCTGGCCCGTGCGGTCGCGCAGAGTTATGTCGATTCGCGCGCGCGTCTGGGCTTCCCCATGGCCCCCAAGGCCTGGGCCGATGAAGTGTTGGCACAGCGGGAGGTCGCATGAGCCTGAATAGCCTCCTCGTTGAACTCTTCGTCGAAGAGTTGCCGCCCAAGGCACTCAACAAGCTGGGCGAGGCCTTTGCCGCGGGCATTGCCGATAGTCTGCGTGCGCAAGGGTTGGCCACGGCCAATAGCGTTGTGACAGCCTTTGCCTCGCCGCGTCGTTTAGCGGTCCATAGCACGGGCGTGGCCACGCAGGCGGCCGAACGCGCCGTGGCACAAAAGCTCATGCCGGTGGCCGTGGCCCTGACGGCAGACGGTCAACCCACTCCGGCCCTGCTCAAAAAGCTGGCGGCGCTGGGGTTGAGCGCGGATTGTCTGCCGCAATTGCGGCTTGCCCCGGATGGCAAGACCGAGAGCCTGTTCCATGACAGCGTGGTGGCTGGCGCAACGCTGGCCGCCGGCCTGCAAAAGGCCATCGACGAGGCCCTGGCCCGCTTGCCCATTCCCAAGGTGATGAGTTATCAGATTGAGGACGGGTGGCGGACGGTGAACTTTGTTCGCCCGGCGCATGGCCTTGTGGCCCTGC
>VGVU01000090.1 GCA_016873905.1 Betaproteobacteria bacterium
CGCACACCCGAACGCGCCAGACGACGCTGCATCCATGCCGGCGTGACGGCCAGGCTGTTCACGCCCCGCACGATGCGGCCACAGTAACGCGGGCAGGCCGCCGGTGCGTCGATCGTAATCTGCGGCGTATCGGTCACGCGGGCGGGCACGGCCACCGAGGCGGGCAGATCAAGAGTCGCCCCGGTAATCGCGGCCACCTCGCGGGCCACGCCCTGAATGGACAGGCAATCGCCACGGTTAGGGGTCAGCTTGAGGGTAAACAACTGATCGTCCAGATCGAGGTACTCACGCACCGACTGACCGACCGGCGCATCGGCCGGGAATTCCAGAATCCCGTCAGCCCCCGCTTCCATGCCCAGTTCCTTGGCGGAACACATCATGCCCAAGGACTCAACACCGCGCACCTTGGCGCGTTTGATCTCAAAGCCAGGCAGCTTGGCACCCACCAGCGCGCAGGCCGTCTTCAGACCGGCGCGAGCGTTGGGCGCACCGCAGACGATCTGCAGCGGCTCGGGGCCCCCGACATCCACCCGGCACACCTGCAAGCGATCAGCGTCGGGATGCTTATCGGCCGAGAGAATCTGCGCGACCACCACGGCATTGAACGCGGGCGCAACGGGTGCCAGGGCCTCGACCTCAAGGCCGGCCATCGTCAACTGATGTGATAAGGCATCACTATCCAGCGCGGGATTGACCAGCGTACGCAACCAGGATTCGGAAAATTGCATGGCGGCGTCCTCAGGAAAATTGCTTCAAAAAACGGAGATCGTTTTCAAAGAACAATCTCAGGTCGTCCACGCCATAGCGCAACATGGCGAGCCGCTCGACCCCCAGACCGAAGGCAAAACCCTGCCAGCGTTCACTGTCGATATCGACATGACCCAGCACATTGGGATGCACCATGCCGCAACCCAGCACCTCCAGCCAACCGGTATGCGAGCACACGCGACAGCCGTCTCCACCACAGATCACGCAGCCGATGTCCATCTCCGCTGACGGCTCGGTAAACGGGAAGAAGGACGGGCGGAAACGCACCGGCAAGTTGTCCCGCTCAAAGAAGCGCGCCATGAAATCGGCCAGGAGCCCCTTCAGATCAGCGAAGCTGGCGGTCTCATCAATCCAGAGCCCCTCAACCTGATGGAACATCGGCGTATGGGTCACATCGGAGTCGCAGCGATACACACGCCCCGGGGCGATGATGCGGATCGGCGGCGGGTTGTCCTGCATGTAACGCACCTGCACCGGCGAGGTATGGGTACGCAACAGGCGACCCGCATCCAGATAGAAGGTGTCGTGCATGGCCCGCGCCGGATGATCCGCAGGGATATTCAGCGCCGTAAAGTTGTGGAAGTCGGTCTCGATCTCGGGGCCATCTGCCACCGCAAAACCCAACGAACCGAACAGGGCCTCAATGCGTGCCAAGGTGCGGGTCACCGGATGCAATCCGCCCACGCCCTCACCACGCCCCGGCAGGGTGATATCCAGGGATTCAGCCGCCAACTGGCGGGCCAGATCGGCCTCCTGAATCGCCAGACGGCGAGCCTTGAGCAGCGCCTCAATGCCCTCCTTGACCTGATTGATCGCCGCACCCGCCTCGCGCCGCGCCTCGGGCGGCAGGCCGCCGAGGGCCTTCATCTGCTCGGTTACCCAACCCTGTTTGCCCAGAAAACGGGCCTTGACCTGGTCGAGTAAAGGCAAAGAAGTCGCTTCCGCAAAGGCGGTTTCGGCATCACGCAGGATGGCATCAGACATGGGGAAACCTCAACACAGCCAAACAAAAGTCCCGCTACAAACAAGACCGGGGAGGACTTGCGTCTTCCCCGGCAGGGTATTACCAGATCACCGATTCAACGCCGAGCGTCAAATCGTCTGGGATCAGTTCGCCAAGGCGGCCTTGACCTGCTCCGTAATCTGAGCAAAGGCGGCTTCGTCGAAGATGGCCATATCGGACAACACCTTGCGATCCAGGTCGATACCGGTCTTCTTCAGACCGTGCATGAACTGGCTGTAGGTCAGATCCAGACTGCGAGCGGCCGCATTGATACGGGCGATCCACAGGGTACGGAATTGGCGTTTCTTTTGACGACGGTCACGGTAAGCATACTGACCGGCCTTCATCACCGCTTCGTTGGCGACGCGGAAAACATTATTACGACGGCCACGGAAACCCTTGGCAGCGTCAATGACCTTCTTGTGTGAGGCGTGTGCGGTTACTCCGCGTTTAACTCTGGGCATGGTTTCTCCTTACGCGTAGGGCATCATGTCGCGAATATGGCGCTGATCACCAGCCGCCACAGCGGTGGTGCCACGCAATTGGCGCTTGGACTTGGTGGTCTTCTTGGTCAGGATATGACGCTTGAAGGCTTGGCCGCGCTTGATACTGCCGCTGCCCCGGACGCGGAAACGCTTTGCAGCCCCGCTTTTGGTCTTCATTTTCGGCATGGCCGATTCCTTTCGTTTATGTATGCCGGACAGGTGGACTCCCATGGAGACACTTTAAACCTACCAACACGACTTATTGATGCGGCTTCAACTGCTTGGGGCCGCATCACCCCAAAAATCATTTTTTCTTCTTCGGTCCAATGACCATCACCATCTGCCGGCCTTCCAGCTTTGGCATCTGCTCCACCGTACCCACTTCCATCGCATCGGCCTCAATGCGCTTCAACTGATCCATACCAATGTTCTGGTAGGCCATCTCGCGGCCGCGGAAGCGCAAAGTCACCTTAACCTTGTCGCCCTCCGTCAGGAAACGCAACAAACCGCGCATCTTGACCTGGTAGTCATTCTCGTCGGTACCCGGACGAATCTTGACTTCCTTGATCTGAATCTGCTTCTGCTTCAGGCGGGCCTCATGCTGCTTCTTCTGTTCCTGATAGCGGAACTTACCAAAGTCCATGATCTTGCACACCGGCGGTTTGGCAAGCGGGGCGATCTCAACCAGATCCAGCTCCGCCTCCTCAGCCTTGAACAAGGCCTCACGCACACTGCAGATTCCAAGTTGCTCGCCTTCAACCCCAACGAGCCGGACCTCGGGCGCGGTGATCTCGCCGTTGATCCGTTGTTCCTTTTCCAAAGCGATGCTCAATTCCCCTTAAACGATACCGCGCCTTCAGGACGCACTAGCCAATTCAGATTCCAACAGGGCGACAAACGCCTCCAGTGTCATGGAGCCCAAGTCTTCACCCCCTCGACGCCGCACGGCAACCTGTCCTTCAGACATTTCCTTGTCCCCGATCACCACTTGATAGGGAACTCGTTGCATCGAGTGGGCGCGGATTTTATAGCCAATCTTCTCATTTCTCAAGTCCATTTCGACCCGGAAACCGTGTTTTTTCAGTCGATTGGCCACCTCAGCCACAAAATCAGCCTGGGCATCGGTAATGCTCATGACCACCGCCTGCACCGGCGCAATCCATAACGGCAGGCTACCGGCATGGTGTTCAATGAGGATCCCGATGAAGCGCTCCATCGAACCGAGAATGGCGCGGTGCAGCATCACCGGTGGCTTTCGCGTATTGTCCTCGGCCACATATTCGGCCCCCAGACGCACCGGCAGGTTGAAGTCGAGCTGGATGGTGCCAACCTGCCAAAGGCGGCCCAGCGAATCTTTCAGCGTAAATTCGATCTTGGGGCCGTAAAACGCGCCTTCGCCCGGTTGCAGGTCATAGGCCAGGCCATTTTGATCCAGCGCGGCCGCCAACCCAGCCTCGGCCTGATCCCAAGTCTCATCAGAACCCACCCGCTTTGCCGGGCGCGTGGACAGCTTCACCAACACATCGGCAAAACCAAAATCGGCGTACACCACCTGCAACATCTGGATGAAATCGGATACTTCGGGTTGTATCTGTTCTTCGGTGCAGAAAATATGCGCGTCGTCCTGAACGAAACCGCGCACCCGCATCAGGCCGTGCAGCGAGCCAGACGGCTCGTTGCGGTGGCAAGAACCGAACTCAGCGATGCGCAAGGGCAAGTCGCGATAAGAATGCAGACCGTGATTGAAGATCTGCACATGACCGGGGCAATTCATCGGCTTCACCGCGTAATCACGGTTCTCTGAAGCGGTAGTGAACATGTTGTCGCGGTAGTTATCCCAATGGCCGGATTTTTCCCACAGGCTGCGGTCCATCACCGTCGGCGTTTTCACCTCTTGATACCCGTATTCGACAAACTTGGCCCGCATGTATTGCTCCACCGCCTGCCAAATCACCCAGCCTTTGGGATGCCAAAACACCATGCCAGGCGCCTCGTCCTGCAAATGGAACAGATCCAGTTGCTTGCCCAGGCGCCGGTGATCGCGTTTCTCAGCCTCTTCCAGGCGATGCAGGTAAGCGGCCAAGTCTTCCTTGCTGGCCCAGGCCGTGCCATAGACGCGCTGCAACATCTCGTTCTTCGAGTCGCCGCGCCAATACGCACCCGCCAGCTTCATCAGCTTGAAATGCTTGAGCTTGCTGGTGAACGGCACATGCGGGCCACGACAGAGATCGACGAAATCGCCCTCGCGATACAGCGACAGGGTCTGGTCGGCGGGGATGTCGCGGATGATCTCGGCCTTGTATTTCTCGCCAATCGACTCGAAGAAGGCCACCGCGTCATCGCGGGTCCATTCCTCACGGCGAATAGGAAGATCGCGCTTGGCCAACTCAGCCATGCGCTTTTCCATCGCCGCAAGATCTTCCAGCGTAAACGGGCGTTTGTAGGAAAAGTCGTAATAAAAGCCGTTTTCGACCGAAGGGCCGATCGTCACCTGCGCGTCCGGGAACAGTTCTTTTACCGCATAAGCCAGAAGGTGGGCCGTAGAGTGGCGGATGAGATCCAGGCCATCGGCGTCCTTGTCGGTGACGATAGCGAGGGCGCAGTCGGCCTCGATCCGATAGGAGGTATCGACCAGCTGGCCATCAACCTTGCCGGCCAGCGCCGCTTTGGCCAAACCGGCACCAATGCTGGCAGCCACTTCATGAACTGTGACCGCAGCATCGAAACGGCGCTCAGAACCATCGGGAAGACGAATAACCGGCATTGCACGGACTCCAGAAAAGGAAAAAGCCAAAACCGCATTGGAGGCGATTCTGGCCTTTTTGTAGCTGGTAGGCGCGATTGGACTCGAACCAACGACCCCCACCATGTCAAGGTGATGCTCTAACCAGCTGAGCTACGCGCCTGGGGAGGGCGCATTCTAGCGAAGGTCGCGGCGAAATACAATCACCATCACGCCCGCTATCAGCGACACCCTCTATCAGCGGACACGCCTGGCCGCCCGCCGTCCACGGCGCAGATCAACCCCGGCCAGCAGCCACAGGCCGACCACAAAGAACGGGGCCAGGGCCAGCATGGCCATGCGATGCTGGCCGTCACTCAACCAAACCACGGCGCCGTAGAGCAGCGGCCCGAGGATGGAGGACAGCTTCACAGCCAGACCCCAGAGACC
>VGVU01000091.1 GCA_016873905.1 Betaproteobacteria bacterium
AAGGCATCGTTGATGCTGTTATCGCCCATGACGGCGATGGCGGTGAAATCAGGTGCTTGCTTGCCAACTAGTACGGCCATGATAAATTTCCTCTCGAGAATTGGTAATGAAACAGAATGCCCACCCCTTAATACACGACAAATTTACTACAGTATTAGGAGGCAGGGAAGGGGGCAGACGATTTATTTTGAACGCAACCTTCAGCTGGGCTGGCGTGGCTTGCTTGCGGCTTTAGGCGCGGCCTTCTTTGTGGCGGATGCCGCCTTGGCTGGCGTTATTGGGGCGGCCTTGGCTGTGGTTTTTTTCGCGGCGGGCTTACCGCCTTTTGCCTCGAGCAGGGCCAGGGCCTCTTCCAGACTAAAGCCGTCTTGGGGTCGATCCTTGGGCAGAGAGGCGTTGATCTTGCCGTGCTGAACATAGGGGCCAAAGCGGCCGGGTTTGAGCAGAACCGGCTTGCCATCGGCGGGGTGCTCGCCCAGCGTGATACCGCCCGTTGCCGCCTTGCCCGCTCCACGCTTGGGGTCGCGCGGCGGGAATTCAAACACCACCTTGCCCTGTTTGGGATCCCAGGCAAGGAAGGCCTCGAAGGGGCGTCGTGTCCGCGCCGAGACGAAACCGGTCAAGAGCTCGGTCTTACCGGATTCGAGGAGCTTTTGCATTTGCTCAGGCTCGATGATTTGTTGCAGGATGGTTTGACCGCTGCGGAAATCACAGGCCTTCTCTGGGCCCAGGCTGCGTTCACAGGCGTACAGGGTGCCGATGGGATAGACCCGGGACGCGCATTTTGGGCAGGAACCCAGCGCCGTCAGGCTCGTCAGATCAACAGGCTCATCTTCCTCGCCGGGTTGCGGTTCACCAAAGTCAAATTCGGGCTGTTTGTCGTTGTTGAGGCGAATCTCGGCATCGAAGGGGCGCCCCATTTTGCTCCGGAAGCCCGTCAGTGGGCCGACGCGCCCGGTGGTTAGCAGGGTCTCCATCTCGGCGACCTCAATCTGTCGACCAGCCACGATCTTCCAGGCGCCCCAGTCACAGCACGAACAGGCGTACTTTTTGTAGTTTTCCTTGATCGTGCCGCCGCATTTTGGGCAGGGCGCGGTTAAGGTGGCAAAGTCGCCGATGATATCGTCGTCCTGGTGAGCCTTGATCTGGCCAACCATGCGTTCGGTCATGGTGGCGATGTCTCGCATGAAGGTGCTGCGCGCAAGCTGGCCCTGCTCCATTTTCTTGAGCTGCAGCTCCCATTCGCCGGTCAACTCGGGCGAGCACAGCTCGTCGATCTTCAGGCCCCGCAAGGCAATCAAGAGTTGGAAGGCCTTGGTGGTGGGGATGAGCTCGCGGCCCTCGCGGTACAGGTATCTTTCGCTGAGAAGGCCTTCGATGATGGCCGCGCGGGTCGCCGGGGTGCCAATACCGCGCCCGGCCATGATCGCACGCAGGTCCTCGTCGTCGACCATCTTGCCGGCCCCTTCCATGGCCGAGAGTAGCGTGGCCTCGTTGTAGCGTGCCGGCGGCCGGGTCTGGTTGGCCTTGATCGTCACCGCCACATTATCAACGGCCTCCCCGGGCGCGACCGGAACCAGCGGCGGGCCGTCCTCATCGCCCTCGCTGCCCTTGCCATAGACGGTCAGCCAGCCCGGTTGGACCAGAACCTTGCCCTCGGTCTTGAAGGCGTCGTCCTGAATATGGGTGATACGGCTGGTGACCAGATATTCGGCCGGCGGGTAAAAAATGGCCAGAAAGCGCCGGGTAACAAGGTCATACAGCTTGTGTTCAATTTCGCTGAGCCCCTTGGGCGGGGTGCCGGTCGGGATGATGGCAAAGTGATCGGAGATCTTGCTGTTGTCGAAGATGCGCTTGTTCGGGCGCACCCAGCCACTTTTTGTGATCTGGTTGGCGAGGGGCGCGTATTCCACGGGCAGGCCCGCCAAGATGGTGCCAATCTGGCTGACATAATCTTCGGGCAGGGCGCGGGCATCCGTACGCGGGTAGGTCAGCACCTTGTGTTTTTCGTACAAGGCCTGAGCCAGGCCCAGCGTGGTCTTGGCCGAGAAACCAAAACGGCTGTTGGCCTCGCGCTGCAGGCTGGTCAGGTCGAACAACAGGGGCGACATCCGCGTTGAGGGTTTGGTGTCTTCGCTTACCACACCGGGTTGATTCAGGCAGCGGTCGTGAATGGCCTGCGCCTGCGTCGCGTCCCAAAGCCGGGTCGCGCTGGCGTCCTCATCGTCGGATTTCTTGTGGGCCTTGTTAAACCAGCGGCCGGTATAACGGCCCGCGGCGCAGGCAAACTCGGCCTCGATCTCCCAGTAATCGCGGGAGACAAAGCGGCGAATCTTTTCCTCGCGCTCGACCAGGAGGGCCAGGGTTGGGGTCTGAACCCGGCCGACCGTGGTGAGGTGAAAACCGCCGTTCTTGGAGTTGAAGGCGGTCATCGCCCGGGTGCCGTTGATGCCGACCAGCCAATCGGATTCCGAGCGGCACATGGCCGCATCGCGCAGGCCGTGTAATTCGGCGGCCGGGCGCAGTTTCTGGAATCCGGCCTGGATGGCCTGTTTGGTCATCGACTGCAACCAGAGGCGTTCGACCGGTTTCTTGATTCCGCTGTGTTGGACGATATAGCTAAAGATCAGTTCGCCCTCACGCCCGGCGTCGCAGGCATTGATCAGGCCATCAACCTCTTTGCGTTTGGCCAGGCGGGCCAGAAGCTTCAGGCGCGCCTCGGTCTTTTCGATCGGCGCGAGGTCAAAATGCGGCGGGATAACGGGGAGGTGAGTGAACGACCACTTACCGCGTTTGACCTCATATTCCTCAGGTGCGGCGATCTCGACGAGATGGCCGATGGCCGAGGAGAGGACAAAGTCGTTGCTCTCAAAATAATCATCGTGGCGGGCAAAACCACCCAGGGCGCGCGCAATGTCGGCCGCCACGGAGGGCTTCTCGGCGATGATAAGTTTTTTGCTCACAGGGTGTGATCTTTGCTGGTCATGGGAGGGGTGGGCGCGCGCTTAGTGCAGCGTGGGCTGGTAATCGTTTTCACCCCGCACCAGGTCTTCCAGCCACAGGGCATCGCCGGGACCGTGCAGGCGGTTAATGGCCAGAAGGGAAATCCATTTGATTTTATCGGCGGCCACTTCAGCGTCTTCCAGGGCCAGGGCGCGATCAATAATCCATTCCCGGGCGTGGGCCGGCAGCAGACCGGAGGCCTCCAGAAAGAACAGGAAATCAATCCCCTCGACGGCGAGGCGCTGTTGCTCATACGGGGTGTAGCACCGCGTCGCCTGACTGTCGGGATAGGGCTCGGTGTCCGAGAGTCGGTTCATCGCCTCCAGCCAGTTGAGGGCAAGGTCGATATCTTTGGCGTCAAACCCCACAGCGCTGAGTTTGCTGGACAGAAGCTCATTGTCTGGCGCCCGATCGGTTACCAGATAATTGTCGTAGAGGTAGAGAAGGATATCGAACATAGGGTCATCAATTAGTAGAGGCGCTGGAATCGTCCGCCAGGCAAAGAGGCCACGCGACCTTCCAGCTCGTGCGTAAGTAGCATGGCCGATAGGCTATCGACCGTCAAGCCACTGCGTTCCTGGAGTTGGTCCAGACCCAGCGGGCCGTTATCCAGCAGGGACAGGAGCGCGCTGTCGGGAGGGGTGTCGGGGTCGATCTTGTCCCGGGCCGGGAGGGTTAATGGCCGTTGCAGTTCTTCGAGGATGTCATTGGCCGATTCGACGAGTTTGGCCCCATCACGAATCAGGCGGTGACAGCCCCGTGCCAATGGATTGTGGATTGAACCCGGCAGGGCAAATACCTCGCGGCCGTGTTCACCGGCCAGGCGGGCCGTGATCAGTGAGCCCGATTCAAGGGCTGCCTCGACGACGAGGACGCCCAGCGACAGCCCGCTGATAATGCGGTTGCGGCGCGGGAAGTGGCCGGGGCGCGGGGGCGTACCGATGGGAAATTCGGACACCAGCGCCCCGCCGAGGGCGAGTTCATGGGCAAGGGCACGGTTTTTAGCGGGATAGACACGGTCCAGCCCCGTGCCGACCACGGCAATGCCGCTGCCATTGCCCGCCAAGCCTCCACGATGCGCCGCCGTGTCGATGCCTTCGGCCAGGCCGCTGACGATGGTGAGGCCACTCGCCGCGAGCGTCTCGGCAAAGGCCTCGGCATCGCGTTGTCCCTGCACGCTGGCGTTGCGTGAACCGACGATGGCCAGCAGGGGTTGTGACAACGCGGCGAGGCGGCCTTTGACATACAGCCAGGGCGGCGCACCCGGGACGGATTGCAGGGCCTCGGGGTAGGCCGGGTCGGTGATGGGGATGAGATGGGCGTCTTCTGCGGCCAGCCAGTCCAGGCCGCGCTGCACGGCCGTATCCGTTTCTGCGCTGCGCAGTGCGGCGGCGCGAGCCGGGCCGATAAGCGTGGCGAGGGTGGATTGGCTGGCCGCACAGACGGTGGCCGCGCTGTCAAAGGCGCCCAGAAGACGCTGCACGGCCTCCGGGCCCAGGCCGGGCACCGCCTCCAGGCGTAACCAGAATTCACTTTCGGCATTGACAGGCATGGTGTGCAGACCGCATTCCGGGGGCCCCCTCGCTATAATGTCGGCATTAAATACAGACTGACCGTAAACAGCAATGGCCTTGCTCAAAATTCTGCATTTCCCTGATCCGCGTTTGCAGACCGTGGCGCAGCCCGTGTCGGTGCTGGATGACACGATTCGTCAATTGGCGGCGGATATGGCCGAGACCATGTATGCCGCACCGGGGATTGGTTTGGCCGCGACCCAGGTAGATCGGCATATCCGCCTCGTCGTGATCGACATCAGCGAGGAAAAGAACCAGCTGATCACCTTCATCAACCCGGAGATTGTCAGTCAGGCCGGGGCGAAGGAGGGCGAAGAGGGTTGCCTGTCGGTTCCGGGCATTTACGACAAGGTGACCCGCGCCGAGCAGGTGCGGATCCGCGCCCTGGACCTGAACGGGCAGCCGTTTGAGCTGGAGGCCGAGGGGCTGTTGGCGGTTTGTATCCAGCATGAGCTTGACCACTTGCAAGGCCGGGTATTCGTTGATTACCTCTCCCGCCTCAAGCAGGGCCGTATTCGCAAGAAGCTGCAAAAACTTGATCGCGAGACCATGTAATGCGCCTCATTTTTGCTGGTACGCCGGAGTTTGCGGCTCGCGCCCTGGAGGCCTTGATCGCCGCCGGGCACACGATTGTGCTGGTCCTGACCCAGCCGGATCGACCGGCGGGCCGGGGCATGAAGCTGACGCCAAGCCCCGTCAAGACGGTCGCGTTGCAACATG